>NZ_JAYRKD010000032.1:0-71340 GCF_041905885.1 Dongia sp.
GACGCCCGCCGCCGCCGCTCTTGCTGCCGCGCCGGCGGCGCGATCCTGGCTGCTGCCGGCGCTGCTGGCCTTGCTGCTGCTGGTCGGGCTGCTCGGCTGGATGGGCTGGATCCAGCGCGAGAAGCTGGTCGCCTGGCTGATGCCGCCCGAGGCTACGGCGCTCGATCCCGCAATCAGCATGGGATTGGACCTGGTCAACCAGCTCGAAGCCGAGCGCCAGCGCGCGATGGCCCTGCGCGAGCAGGTCAAGGCTTTGCGCCAGGAATTCGAAACGAAGAAGCTCGCTTGCGCCGTGCCGCCGCCGGAGCCCACACCTCCTCCGCCGCAGCCGACCCCGCCGCCGGAGAAAAAGGTGGAGACGCCGCCGCCCGCGCCGAAGCCGGAGAAGAAGGTCGAGCTGCCGCCGAAGAAGGTCGAGCCGAAGCCGGTGACGCCCGAGCCCGCACCGCCGCCGCAGGTCGCGACCGCGGCGCCGCCGCCCCCGCCGCCGGAGCCCGCGCAGGCCTGCGACCAGGCGATCCAGGAGCGCAAGTCCTGGGATGCGCCGGAAGTGGTGTTCGTGATCGATGCCTCTGGCTCGATGCGGGAGGATGCCGGCGGCGAGACCCGTCTCGACGCGGCGAAATCGTCGGTCGCGGTCATCGCCGACAACCTGCCGGCCGATGTCGACACCGCGCTGGTGAAGTTCAACGGCTGCAACTCGATCGACAACGATTATTTCATCGACCGCAACGCGCTGAAGCAGAAGGTCAACAGCCTGCAGGCGCAGGGCGGCACGCCGCTCGGCCGGTCGATGGAGCGCGCCGCCAACATCCTCAGCAAGAAGAAGCCGACGGTCATGGTGGTGGTGACCGACGGCGAGGATTCCTGCGGCGAAAAGGATCCTTGCGCGGTGGCCGCCGCGGCCAAGGCCAGCCATCCGAACATGACGATCAACGTCGTCGATGTCAGCGGCACCGGCGGCGGTGCCTGCATCGCCCAGAACGGCGGCGGCAAGGTCTTGCCGGCGCGCACGCCCGCCGAGATCAAGCAAGCCATGCAGCAGGCGACCTATCCGACGGCATTGCCGCCCGCGTGCAAAGGGAAACCGTAGATGTATTCCGGCCCGCTTCTCAAGTCAGGCAACCTGCGCGACTACACGCCGCTGGGCGAGATCGGCCAGCCGGTCTATGACGCGGCGGATCAGATCCGCACCGCGGTCCTGCACCAGATCGGCCGTGACGCCGCCGATCTCTTCGCCGTGCCGAAATTCGATTCCGTCGGCCGCAACATCGACTGGTATGCGACCCAAGACGGCGACATCGTCCCCTGGGATGCCGCCTCGCCCGAAGAGCGCGACGCCGCGCGCCGCCGACTGCTGGAGCTCAACGACAAGATCGAGAGCCATGCGCGCCGGATCGTGGCCGATCCGCAGAGCAACGACCAGCTGGTGTTCGGGCGTCTGCTGGCGCTCTGCCCCTTCATCCCGGACAGCTCGCATATCTTCATCATCAAGGGCCAGCCGGTCGTCACCTTCTGGGGCTTCATCCCCGCCGGCGCCGATCCGAGCCGCCACCGCCTGGCGGACATCGTGAAGCAGGAACCAATCAAGCGCGTGGCGACGGCGGCGCCGATTGCGCCCGCCGCCGGTGGCGCGGCTGCAGCCGTGGCGGTCGCCGAGGGTGCAAGCTGGTGGCGCTGGCTGTGGTGGCTGCTGGGCTTGCTGCTGCTCCTCCTGATCTTGCTGATGGCGCTGCGCTCCTGCGACGTGATCGAGGCGCCGGTGCCTTATCTCAGCAACGAAGGCATCGTCTGGCCGAGCGAGACGCCGCCCGACAACACGCCTGACAACACGATTGTCACCGTCCCCGGCGGCACGGTCACCGGCACCGTCCCGGGCAGCGGCACGATCGACGGCACCACCAACGGCACGGTCGTCGTGCCGGATGGCACAGTCGATCCGAACGCACCAGTCCAGCCCGACGCGACTCTGCCCGGCACCACGCCGGTAGACCCGAACGCGCAGCAGACTCCCGATCAGGGCGCCGAGCCGAATGCGGATCAGAACACGCCACCCGACGCGCAGACGCCTGAAGATCAGCAGAACTCGGACCAACTGAATCCTGACCAGCAGAATCCCGATCAACCGAAGACCGGCGAGCAGACACCGCCGGATGCGCAGTCGCCCGACCAGCAGCAGAATCCGGATCAGCAGCAGAACCCGGACCAGCAGGCCGGTGCGCGACCGCCGATCAAGCCGATCGAGCTCCCGGCCGACGGCAGTGCGGCCAACGGTCCGGCCGATTTCATGCAGGGCCAGTGGCGTTCGCAGACCGGGCTCCGCGCATCGGGCTCGAACGCGCCGGCGACCATCGGCTATCAGTTCGACAAGCAGGGCAAGGGCACCACGACCTTGAAGCTCGGCAACGGCGTCACCTGCAGCGGCGCCTCGGCCGCGACCACGCAGAACGGCAAGCTGACCATCCAGGATCAGGGCGGCTTGAACTGCAGCGACGGCTCCAACTTCCAGGGCTCGACCGTCGAATGCAGCAAGGCCGCGGACGGCAAGACCCATTGCGTAGGGCGCTACCCAAATGGGCAGACATACGACATATTGCTGGGGCAATAGGGGAAATCATGCCGAGCGCCCATCCATCGCGACCCCGGACGTCGAGCGGAGACCGCCATGCTCGCTGAACTGACCAAGTTCGGCGAAGGCGTGATGCTGATCGCCGAGAGCGGTCTGCAATTCCTCGACTTCGGCGTCGCCTTCGACCGGATCAACCGGGCGCCGCAGGTCGGCTTCGCGCGCGACGGCTCCGGCGCGCTGGTGCGCCTCGACTATGACGAGGCCGACGACAGCTATCGCCTTCCCGCGCAGGCCGGAGCGGCGGCGGGCACGGTGCGCGGCCGCGAGAAGCCGATCATCCAGATTTCGATGGGCGACACCGTCGCCCTGCTGGATTCGACCTGGCTGCCGATTCCGATTCTGCGCGCGCGGCCCGGCCGCAGCTTCGATCTCGGCCCGACCAACTGGGCGCGGGCGCGGCTCACGAAACTCGCTTCACCCGACGAGGACGGTTTCACCCACCGCCTGACCGTCGCGATCGACACCGCGGTCCTGCCGGTGCCGGAAGACAAGGCGATCGGCTATCTCGCGCCGCATGGCAACGACATCGGCGCCGGCCAGCCCTTCATGCTCGCCGCGCGCGGCTTCGAGCCCTTGCCCTTTGTCGGCCTCGACTGGGTCTCGCGCTGGATCCGCGATGCTTATCGCCAGAACGCGGCGCGGCATCTCCGTTACGAGTCCGAGGATATCGAGCGCGAGATCGGCCGCGGCTTCGACGTTGCGCATTACCTGACCTTCATCGGCCTGCTCGACCAGTTCTTCGAGATCCCACGCATCACTCTGCTGCGCAACGAGGACGACCGCGCGCACCCGACCATCGACGTCGACCTGGTGCTCGACGTCGGCAATTCGCGCACCTGCGGCATCCTGATCGAGGACCACGACCGCGAGGATTCCTCGCTGCACAACCGCTACGAACTCGCCTTGCGCGACCTTTCCGAGCCGCAGCTGGTCTATCGCGAACCCTTCGAGAGCCGGCTGGAATTCAACCAGCCGACCTTCGGCTCCGAGAGCGCGTCGTCCTTGAGCGGCCGCGCCAATGCCTTCAGCTGGCCGACCATCGCCCGGGTCGGGCCGGAAGCGACCAAGCTCGCGGCGCAGCGCCGCGGCACCGAGGGCTCGACGGGCTTGAGCAGCCCGAAACGCTATCTCTGGGATGAGGAAAGCTATCTCCACGGCTGGCGCTTCAACCAGTTCGAGAGCGAGGAGCCACGAGAGCGTCTCGCCACCGCCTATCCCTATTGCCAGTTCATCAACGAGGCCGGCGAGCCGCTCTATGCTTTAGAGCAGACCGACCCGCGCCGCATTCCGGTCTTCGATCCGCACTACTCTCGCAGCTCGCTGATGATGATCATGCTGAGTGAGGTGCTGCTGCAGGCGCTGTCGCAGATCAACAGCCCGATGCAGCGTATGCGCCAGGCGCAGTCCAACCTGCCGCGGCGCCTGCGCCGGATCGTGCTGACCGTGCCGCCCTCGATGCCGCTGCCCGAGCAGCGCATCCTGAAGCGCCGCATGGATGACGCGGTCGCCACGGTCTGGAAGGCGATGTCCTGGCACGACGAGACCGCGGCGCCCGACGACGAGACCAGGCCGCCGAAGCTGCCCTTCCCCGAGATCATCATGAAATGGGACGAGGCGACCTGCGGCCAGGTGGTCTATCTGTTCTCGGAATGCGCCAACCATTTCGGCGGCGATCCCAAGCTCTTCTTCAAGACCATGCGCCGCCGCGACGTGGCGCCGAGCGGCGATGAGCGTCTGCGCGTCGGCACCATCGACATCGGCGGCGGCACCACCGATCTCGTGGTCACCGACTATGTGCTGCTGCCGGCCGAAGGCAATGCGGTGAAGATCGAGCCGCGGCAGCTGTTCCGCGACGGCTTCAAGCTCGCCGGCGACGACATCGTGCTCGAGACCATCAAGTCGCAGCTGCTGCCGGCGATCGAATCCGCCCTCGCCGCTGCCGGTGCGAACGAGATCGAGTCGCTCATGTCGCAGCTGGTCGGCTCGGAGAACCTGAAGATCGAGGACCAGGTGCTGCGCCAGCAGTTCACCGCCCAGGTCCTGGTGCCGGCGGCGATCTCGCTGCTGCATCTCTACGAGAACTACGATCCGGTCGAGCGTGCGCCGGTGCGCAGCATGACCATCGAGGAATTGCTGCAGGGCCGCAAACCCCAGGACCGCGCGCTCGCCTATTTCAACAAGGGTGCGCGCAAGAGCCTGCCGAACGGCGCGGCCTTCAACGTGATCAAGGTGCCGGTCGCGGTCGATCTCGACCGGCTGCATGCGATGTTCATCGGCAAGGACATCGACTTGAACGGCCCATTGAGCTGGCTCTCGGAAGTGGTCGCGCGCTATGCCTGCGACGTGCTGCTGCTGACCGGCCGTCCCTCGCGCCTGCCCGGCGTGCAGGAGTTGGTGCGCTCGCTGATGCCGGTCTCGCCGGACCGCGTGGTGCCGCTGCACAACTACCGCGCCGGCGCCTGGTATCCCTTCCACCGCCATGGCCGGATCCAGGACCCGAAGACCACGGCGGCAGTCGGCGCCATGCTTTGCGTGCTGGCTGAAGGCCGGCTGCCGAATTTCAGCCTGCTCTCGCAGAAATTCGATCTCAAATCGACCATGCGCTATTTCGGCCGGCTCGACGGCAACAACCTCATCCAGCCGGAAGATGTCTATTTCGCCGACATTGATCTCGACGACCCGGATTACCAGCTGCCGAACCGGGCGATCGTGATCTCCGGCCCGATGCGCCTCGGCTTCCGCCAGCTGTCGACCCCGTTCTGGACCGCGGCGCCGCTCTATTCCCTGAGCTACCGCGAAGACGCCCGCGCCGAGCTGCACAATCTCACGCTTCTGGTGACGCTTGAGCTGGACCGCAGCGGCGGCAATCGCCGCGCCAAGGCGGCGCGCGACCAGGGGCTGGAACGCTTCCGCATCGCGCGCGTTGCCGTGCGGGAAGCGGACGGCAGCGAGGGCCGCAGCATCGGCAAGGACCGGCTGCTGCTGCGCTTCAAGACGCTGAACAGCAATGTGCT
The DNA here is from genome assembly GCF_041905885.1 of Dongia sp. Taxonomy (NCBI): domain Bacteria; kingdom Pseudomonadati; phylum Pseudomonadota; class Alphaproteobacteria; order Rhodospirillales; family Dongiaceae; genus Dongia; species Dongia sp. The sequence continues at coordinate 5,644 of NZ_JAYRKD010000032.1, forward strand.
CGAGGCCAACGACTACTGGCTCGACACCGGCTCGGTCCTGGTCTGAGGATTATTGGATGACCGACTCTCTCTCCAGCACCGGCACCGCTCTCGGCCAGGCGATCGGCGGCGCCATCGACTGGGTCCAAGATGCCCGCGCCAACGCGAAATCCGTCGAACGCGAGGCCGACCCGACCATCGAATCGCTGCGCCGCATCCGCAACAAGAGCCGCCGCCTGGCCAAGGCGGCGTCGCGGCCGCCGGCGATCGGCATCTTCGGAATCAGCCAGGCGGGCAAGTCCTTCCTGGTGGACTCGCTCTCCAAGGGCGAGAACGGCCGCGTCGAATCCATGTTCGGCAACACCCGCCTCGACTTCATGAAGCATGTGAACCCGCCGGGCGGCGGCAAGGAGGCGACCGGTCTCGTCACCCGCTTCACCCGCACCCGGTCGAAGGCGCCGGCCGATTTTCCGGTTGAGGTCGAGCTGGTCAGCGAAGCCGATCTCATCAAGATCCTCTGGAACTCCTACATCCGCGACTTCGACCAGGAGGCAATGACCGCGCGGGTCGAGGCCGAGAATATCGACGAGGTCCTGCGCCGCGTCGGCCCGCAGCGCCAGGGCGCGCCGGTGCCCGGCCTCACCGCCGACGACGTGGTCGATCTCATGGACTATTTCGACCGGCTCTCGCGCAAGACCAGCCAGAGCCTGCGCGGCGCCTATTGGCCGAATGCGATCGAGCTCGCGCCCCATCTTCTGCCAACCGCGCGCGCCGATCTGTTCGGCCTGCTCTGGGGCGGGCTGGAGCAGCTTTCCGATCTCTATCTCCGCCTGCAGGCCGGTCTGGCGGAAGTCGATCATGCGCGCTCGCTGCATTGCGAGCTCGCAGCCCTGGTCGAGGGCGACGAGAGCGGTGAATTCTCCCAGGCGAAATGCATCAACAATGTCGACTGCCTGCGCCTGCTCGACGGCGACGGCGGCGATCTGGTGAAGGTGCGCCCGGTCCTGGAAGCCGGCCCCGATGGTTCCAAGATGGGCGCGGTGAAGCAGCTGCCGCGCGGGCTGCTCGCCGGCGTGACCGCCGAGCTGCGCTTCACCTTGACCGAGAAGCCGGTCGCCGCGGTGCTGGAGAGCACCGATCTCATCGACTTCCCCGGCTATCGCGGCCGGTTGAAGATCACCGATCCGAAGCGCGAACTGCTCTCGGCGACCGAGGAGCGCGAGGACGGCTACCACGTCTCCGACATCTGGCTCCGCGGCAAGGTCTCCTATCTCTTCGAGCGCTATACCGAGGACCAGGAGATGAACGCGCTGATCCTCTGCGCGCCCTCGACCAAGCAGAGCGACGTCCAGGATATCGGCCCGGTGCTCGACGACTGGGTCCGCACCGTGCAGGGCGAGACGCCGCAGATTCGCGCCCGCCGTCCGTCCGGCCTGCTGATCGTCACCACGATGTGGGACCTGCGCCTGCTGCCCACCGCTAACGAGACGCCGGAGACCCTTCGTGTGGCCGGCGACGCGGTCATGCACATGACCTTCGAGCGATTCCGCACTTATGACTGGGTGCGGGACTGGGACGGCCGCCCGTTCCGCAATCTCTTCCTCACCCGCAAGCCGCGGGTCGAGAGCCTGCTGTTCGGCATGCGGGACGGGCACGAAACCGGGGTGGTGACCTCGCAGCTCGGCCGCCTGGCGCAGATCCGCGACTATTTCCTGGCCGGCGACGAAGTGCTGAAGCATGTCGCCGAGCCGGCCGATGCCTGGGACGCGATGCTGGCGCCGAATGACGGCGGCGTCGGCCGGATCGTGAAATATCTGGAATCGATCGGCATCGGCAAGCTGAAAGCCCAGCGCCTGCAGGAGCAGCTGCTGGCGCTGGTGACCGAGACCCGCGCCAAGCTCGAGATCTTCCATGTCGGCATCGGCGGCGAGGAATTGGAGACCAAGCGCAAGCGTGCCGAATGGCTGGTCGGCGCCATCGCCGACAACGAGCCGCCGCGCTTCGCCGAATTGCTGGACGTGCTGCTGCTGGACGCCGAGCAGATGCGCTCCTGCTATCTCAGCATCGACACCCGCGGCGGCCTGACCAACGGCAAGGGCGTCAGCGGCTCGCTCCGCGACCTCCTGAAGAGCAAAGGCGCCTCGGCGGCGCCCGCGCCGAGCAACCGTGCCCGCCACTTCGCCGACGTGGTGATCGCCGCCTGGGTCAACCAGCTGCGCGACCTGCCGCACAACGAGAAGCAGCTCCGCCACGTGCGCCTGCAGGCGGAAGCCGCGCGGGTCATCGTTGAGGAGATGATCGCCGGCGCCTTGCGCACGAAGCTGCCCGACCAGATCGCCAAGGCCTGTTCCGCGACCGAGATGAGCGCGACGCGACGCCGCGCCCAGGTCGCCGAGGAGCAGGTGCTGATCGCGCGCCAGGAGCTGGCGACCTTCACCAGCTATCTCGGCGCATTGAACCGCCCGCGCCCGATCAACCTGGTGGTCGGCAACCGCCGCATCTTCGAGACCCAGAAGGCGCCGATCGCGCTGCCGGAGCTCGACGAAGCCGATCACGGCGCGCACGCGCTGCTGCTGATGTCCGACTGGCTGACCGCTCTGCATGATCTCGTGATCGAAAATGCCGGCTTCAGCGAAGGCTCCGAACTCTCGCCGGCCCAGGCCCGCACGCTCGCGGCCATCGTCGCCGCCGTCGACGTGCAGGCGCGCGCATTGGTCCAATGAGAGGGGCGCAATAGTGGCTCTCCGCGCTGAACTCATCGGCCAGGATCCGGGCCGCGCGCAGCTTCGGCTGCATGGGCTGGCGGCGGAGGCGGGCAGTCTCCGGCTGCAGATCCGCCGCAACCAGGGCCCCGACACCTATCTCGGCGGCGAAGGCCGCTGGCAGAGCTCGCCGGATTTCTGGTTCCCAGTCAGCGCCTCCAGCCGCACGCCGACCGCCGACGGCCTCGACATCGCCGTCGGCCCGGAGATCGTCGATCCGATCGCCGCCGCGCTCGCCGGCAACGCTTTCCAGGTCACGATCGAAACGCCGGCTGGCGTGGCCAGCGCCACCATCATCATCCCGCAGCAGCCGATTCTGCTCGCCTCCGGCGCCGCCGGCGCGCCGCAGCGCCGCGCAGCGGAACCCGAACCCGCGCCTCCACCGCCGCCGACACCGGAACCCGCGCCGCCGCCGTCACGCCCGACTCTCACCGCCGATCCCGATCGCGCGCCGATCGAGCGATCGTCGGGCAGCCGCTTCGGCCTGATCGTGGTGATCCTGATCCTCGTCCTGGCGCTGGCGGTGGCCGGCTGGTTCTTCCGCGACAAGCTGCTCGGCGCGACGGAAGAAGCGCCGCAGCCCGCACCCGCGGCCCCGGCGCAAAGCGAACTGGAGCAGATCAAGACCTTCCTGGCCGCCAACCCCAACGCACCGGAGCGTTTGGCGAAGGCACGCGAGACCCTGGCCGCCTGCCAGCTCAACTGGGCCTCGGTGCTCTACCGCGATCTCGGCCAGGCCGGCGATGCCGAGGCGGCTTTGGCGATGGGCCGCTTCTACGATCCCGTGGACCCGGTCTGTCCCGAGGTCGGCGCGCCGAACCGCACCGTGAGCTCCGACACCGCCGCCTTCTGGTACCGCAAGGCGATCGACGGCAAGTCGGTCGAGGCGATGCGCCGCTTGGGCGCCATGCTGGTTGCGCCGGGCAAGGACACGCCCAAATATCAGGAAGGCATCGACCTCCTGAAGCAGGCGGCGCAACAGGGCGATGCCGATGCCGCCGCGAAACTGAAGGAGTTGGGTCCATGATGCTGCGCAGCCTCGCGCTCATTTTCGCGGCCTTGCTTCTGATCGCGCCGGCTTCGGCCGCCGAAAGGAAGCCGCTGCTGATGGAAGGCAAGAAGACGCTCTATCAGCGCGTCCTCGCCCAGCCGGATGCCCAGCTTTTCTCCAAGCCCGGCGCCAAGGACGGCAAGCCGGTGCCGGCAATGAGCATCTATTATGTCTATGCGCGCCAGGATGTGGGCGGCGCCGCCTGGCTGGAAGTCGGCCCCGCCGCCGACGGCAAGACCCTCGGCTGGATCCCGGCGACGGCTGCGCTCGACTGGAAGCAGCAGATCGTCCTCACCTTCACCAATCCCTCCAACCGCGACCCCGCGCTGATGTTCGACAGCGCTGACAACCTGGAGAAGGTGCTGAACGCCGACGATCCGGGTGCGGCGGCGGGCGAGCTCCGCAAGACCATCGCCGGCGGCAACCTGCCGGCCGATTTTCCGGTGATCGCCACCGAGCCCAACAAATACATCGATTTCACCAAGCAGTTCTATCTGCTGCCGATCCTGGATTCGCGCGAGCAGATGACCCAGACCGGCGCCCAGACCATCGAGCTGCAGTTGGCCTCCTTGCCCGCCGTCGCGGTCGATGCGAACCAGCCGCCGGCGGCGCCCAGCGACGCCGAGATGCTGCAGAACTTCACCGCCGGCGTGGTCTTCGTCATCGATTCCACCAAGTCGATGGGCCCCTATATCGATCGCACCCGCGAGGCGGTCGAGAAGCTCTACGAGGATATCAGCGGCAAGGCGGTCAGCAGCAAGGTCGCCTTCGGCCTGGTCGCCTTCCGCGCCGGGGGGAACGAGGCGGGGATCGACTACACGTCGAAAGTCTTCGTCGATCCCAACAAGGCGACCGACAAGGCCGCCTTCATGAACGCGGTGAAGGACCTCTCCGCCGCCACGGTCTCCACCCCGCGCTTCGACGAGGATTCGCTGGCCGGCGTGATGAGCGCCTTGAAGGAGATCGACTGGTCGCATTTCGGCGCGCGCTACATCGTGCTGATCACCGATGCCGGACCCTTGGGCGGCAACGATCCCATCTCCTCGACCAAGATGAATGCCGACCAGGTCCGTCTCTACGCCAAGGACCAGGGCGCCGCGATCTACACCTTGCATCTCCTGACGCCGGCCGGCGCCAAGGATCATGCCGGGGCGAAGTCGCAATACGAGATCCTCAGCACCTATCCCGGTGTCACCAAGCCGCTCTACTACCCGATCGCCGAAGGCAGCGTCGATAAGCTCGGCACCGCGGTCGAGCTGCTGGCCGACGCGGTTGTGAAGCAGATCGAGGAGGCCTCCTCCGGCAAGACCACGATCGGCGCTGATCCCGCGGCCCAGGCGAAGAGCGACATCGAGGCCGATACCGCCGCGGTCGGCCATGCGATGCGGCTCGCCTATCTCGGCCGCGCCGCCAAGACCACCGCGCCGAAGCTGGTCCAGTCCTGGATGATCGACCGCGACTTCGCCAAGCCCTCGGTTGCGACCGTGGACGTCCGTGTGCTGCTGACCAAGGCGCAGCTGAGCGACCTGCAGCAGACCCTGAAAGGTGTGCTCGACGCCGCGCATGAGAAGCAGTTCGATCCGGCCGGCTTCTACGACGCGGTGAAGTCGGTTGCCGCCGCGCTCGGCCGCGATCCGGCGAAGCTGCAGGATCCCAAGGCGACCTCGCTCAGCCAGATGGGGCTGCTCGGCGAGTATGTCGAAGGCCTGCCTTACAAGAGCGCCGTGCTCAACATCGATGCCGACACCTGGAAATCCTGGCCGATCGCCCAGCAGAACTATTTCCTCGACGAGCTCGAACGGAAGCTGGCGCTCTACAAGGCCTATAATGAGGATGTCAGCCGCTGGGTGACCTTGACCCCCGGGGCGCCGGCCAGCGAGCAGGTCTATCCGGTGCCGCTCGACGCGCTGCCCTGAAATGGCGGAACCGGTCCTCGTCATCGCCGGCCTGGAGATGCAGCGCGGCACCGGCGATTCCAAATTCCGCATGGTCGTCGACCGCCTGGAATTCGAGAGCAACCAGCCGGTCCTGCTGACCGGCGAGAACGGCTCCGGCAAGAGCTCGCTGCTCGACGTGATCGGCCTGGTGCTGCGGCCGACACGCACTGCACAATTCGCCTATCATGGCCGCGACGGCGAAGCGGTCGATCTCGCGTCCCTGCTCGCCGAAGCGAACGACACCGCCTTGACCGACATCCGCTGCTCGGAGATCGGCTATATGCCGCAGACCGGCGGCCTGGTGCCTTTCCTCTCGGTCGAGGACAATATCGCGCTGCCGGCGATGCTCTGCGGCCGGCGCGATCCCGCCTTCATCGACCAGCTTTGCAACGCGCTGGAGATCACCCCGATCCTGCTCGCGCTCAAACCCCAGGCGCTTTCGATCGGCCAGCGCCAGCGGGTCTGCCTGGCGCGCGCCTTCGCGCATCGCCCACGCCTGCTGCTGGCCGACGAGCCCACCGCTTCGCTCGACACCGTCAGCGCCGCCGTCGTCTCCGAGATGCTGGTCGAGGTCGCGCCGAAATACGGCATCACCCCGGTCATCGCCACCCATGACCCGCGCCTGACCGAGAAGGCCGGCACGCGCCGTATCACGCTTCAGGCCAAGCCCGTCGGCCCGAGCGAGGTCGAATGTCGAATCGCCGCCGCAGCCTGACCCCCGGCGCGGGGCGCCGGCTGGCCCAGGTCGCGACCCTCGCGGCCAAGGGCCTGTGGTTTCACCGCCGGCTCTCGCTCTACCAGACGATCGGTCTCGCGGCGGTGCTGGTGCCGCTGCTGCTGATCGCCGGCTTGAAGAACGGCTTCATCGAAGGCATGCTGGCGCAGCTCCGCGCCGACCCGCGCAATCTCGAAGTCATCATCGTCGGCAACCGCAGCCTCGACGGCGGCTGGTTCAAGACCGTCTCCGGCAGCCCGGCCCTGGGTTTCATCGTGCCGAACACGCGCTCGCTCTCGGCGACCATCGCGCTCGCCAACGAGCAGGGCGGCATGATCGGCGACGTGCAGATGATCCCGACCGCGCCGGGCGATCCGCTGCTGGCCGACCTGCCGGTGCCGACCGAGGATGACGCGGTGATCCTCTCCGAAGCCACGGCGCGCAAGCTCGGCGTGAAGGCCGGCGATACCGTCCGCGCCGCCGTGCAGCGCCGGATCGACGGCGCGGATCAGGCGTCGGTCCGCTCGCTCCTGGTGCAGGCGCTGGCGCCGGAAAGCCTCGCCACCGGCGACTTCGCCTTCGTCAGCCAACGCCTGCTGGTACTGAGCGAGGACTACCGCGACGGCGCCGTCGACAGCATCAACGCGGCCGGCCCGGACGCCTCCGCGCTGCAGGCCCGCGCCTATGCCTCGGCAAGGCTCTATGCCCGCGATCTCGACCAGGTCGAAGCCCTCGCCGCCGCGGTCGAGGCGACCGGCGTCTCAGTGCGGATGCGCAGCCAGCAGATCGCCGTGGTGCGTACGCTGGACCACGGGCTCAACTGGGTCGCGGGGATCATCGTGCTGCTCGGCATGGTCGGCGTCGCCTGCTCGATCGCGGTCAGCCAATGGCTCGGCGTCGAGCGGCGTCGGCGCGAGATCAGCGTGCTGCGCCTGATCGGCCTCACCCGTTCGAACGCGCTGCTGATGCTGGTCGCCGAGGCGCTGGTGGTTGCCGCCTGTGCCTTCCTCCTCGCCGGTCTTGTCTTCCTCATCCTTTCGCCGCTGGCCGACAGGTTGATCGCCGCGGTGGAGATCATCGACGGGCCGATCTGCCGCCTGGCGCCCGGCCAGTTCCTTCTGCTCTTCCTCGTCACCGCGATCGCCGGCGGGCTCGGCGCCCTGATCGGCGGGGCGCGGGTCTTAAGCATCGAACCTGCAGAGTGTCTTCGTGAAGCTTGAACGCGCAGCCGCCCTTGTGCTGGCGGCAACCTTGAGCAACAGCGCCCTGGCGGCGGACACGCCCTGGCCGGCGAAGCTCGCCAACCCCGCTCCCCTGGGCGACGACGTCCTGCTGCCGATGCCCTGTGGCGGCGCCATGGCCTTTCGCAAGATCGCGGTGCCCGGCGGCGGGTTGCTCGACGACTACCAGATGACCATCGGCGGCGCCGATCCCAACTACGCCTATTCCGAATATTCCCGCGCCGGCGCAATCGACGGTCCCTTCGCCGACAAATCGTCCAGCCGCTATTACCTGCTGGCGAAATACGAAACCACGCAGCTGCAGTTCGACGCGCTGATGAAGCCGGCCTGCCCGAAGGCCGAGATCAAGGGCCGCCTGCCGGTCACCGGCGTGACCCGGCTGGAGGCGGAGCAATTCGCCGACGCCTATTCGGTCTGGCTGCTCGCCAACGCCAAGGACCAGCTGCCCGCGGTCGGCCGCGAGGTCGCCTTCGCGCGGCTGCCGACCGAGGTCGAGTGGGAATTCGCGGCGCGCGGCGGCATCGCGGTGGCGCCGCCGGAGTTCGAGGAACCGCTCTTCCCGATGCCGGAGGGCATGCCGCAATACGTCGCCTATGCCGGACCCGAATCCGCCAACGGCAAGCTGCAGGTGACCGGCCTCTTGAAGCCCAACCCGCTCGGCCTCTACGACATGCTCGGCAATGCCGAGGAATTCGTCGCCGATCTCTACCAGCTCGACCGGGTGAAGCGGCTGCATGGCCGCGCCGGCGGCGACGTGGTGAAGGGCGGCAGCTATTTGACCCCCAAGGATGCGATCCGCTCCGCCTATCGCGTCGAATACCCGCCCTATACGCCTGGGGGCGCGCGCCGCTCAAAGGCGACCGGCTTCCGCATCGTCGTGACCGCGCCGGTGTTGACCGACGACGCGGCGGTCGAGGACGCGCGAAACGCCTGGGAGAAGCTGGGGAAATCGATCGCCCCGGAATCCAGCCAGCCGCTCGCCGACCCGCTGGACGAGATCAAGGCCCTGACCCGGATGGCCGACGACGCCGCCATGAAGGCGCGGCTGGAGACCTTGGCCGGCACGGTCAAGGAGCAGATGACCCGGGTCGAGGAGCAGCGCGCCAAGGCGGCGCAGGCGCTGATCCACCAGGGCGCCTGGCTCGGCGCCTTGATCCAGCACGATCACGAATATTTGGTGCTGCTGGAACAGCAGCTTGAGCGACGCAAGAAAGATCAACCGCAGGATTCCGCCCGGATCGCCGTGGCACAGGCGAGCGTGGACGACCAGAAGAAGCGGATTGACTCGAATTTAACGCTTTACGGGTCGCTGATCATACAACTGCGTGACTATGATCAAAACCTCTTGAAGGGCCAGGCTGAGGCTCTCGGGGGCGAGTTGACTCAGCGCGGGGCGTCCTATTTGAATCCCTTCAGCCAGGCGTTGCTTGCGGCCATCCAGAAATACCGGTCGGACAATACCGTCCGGTCGGAAGAGTGGCTCAAAGGGATTGTTGGCGTTCGCGCCAACTAGCGGGAGTGAGATGAGAGTTCCAGCACCTGCGCGCGGCTTCCTGCTGGCCGTGGCCTGCCTGACCGTCTTCCAGGGCGGCGGCTGCGCGTGGAGCAGCGGCGGCCCGCCCCCGGGCTACGATCCCAACCGCGGCGCCGGCGCGAAGACGGCGAATGTCCAGCCCGGCAACTTCGGCTCGGTGGTGAAGTCGGGCGGCGTCGCCGCCTGCATGAACATCAACGAAGACCAGGTGCCGGTGAATTATTTTGAGACCGTCGGCGTGGCGACGGCGGCCGGCGCGGTGCTGCTGGCGCTGCTCGGCGCGGCGGCGGGCGCGATGATGTCGAACAACGCGGGTCGCGGTGCGGCCACCGGTGCGGTGATCGGCGGCGTGGCCGGCGGCGCGCTGGGTGCCGCCTCCGGCGTGCAGACCGCGGAGCAGAAGAAGTATTACGCGGTGCAGCTCGCGCGCTACGACTGCCAGCTCGAGGCGGCGCGCACCGAGAATGCCAACCTCAAGGCCTCCGGCGAAGCGCTGCAGGCCTCGGTCGATACGCTGAGCCGCCAGCTCGACCAGCTCGAGGACGACTACGCCAACAAGCGGATCACCAAGGCCCAGGCGCAGAAGGAGTTGGCCGCCATCGACGCCGATTCCGCTGCGCTGAAGACCCGCATGACCTCGATGAAGGCGAACAGCGAGCAATACCAGCAGATGGCTTCCGACACCCAGCAGATGGCCCAGGGCACCCGCCGCAAGATCGACGAAGAGCGCGTCGATGCGCTCGACCAGCAGATCGCCGACATGCGCGACCAGAACGAAGAGCTGGAGCGCGAATACGACAAGCTGGTGGAACGCCGCAAGGCCGTGGTCCTGCAATGAGCGGAAAAGTGTCGCGCGTCACCGGCGCAATCCTGCCGGCCCTGCTGCTCGGCTTGATCGGCGCGCTATCCGGCTGCTCCTCCTCCTGCACCGGCGATCCGCGCACCGACAATTACTTCTGCGCGCAGCGGAACATGGGCGCCTATCAGAACCAGGTGAGCCAGAAGCAGCAGGCCGCCGAGAACCTGCAGGACGAGAACGTGCAGCTGCAGCGCCAGAACCAGGACCTGGCGGCGCAGAAGCAGGGCTTGAACCGGCAGATCGACAAGATCTCCGGCGAGCTGAGAAACCTCGACACCGAGCTCAACACCCTGAACACGCGGATCCAGAAAGCGCGTTCCAACAGCCAGGTCGACCAGCAGCGGCTTGCCCAGGCGCAACGCGAGCTGCAGCGGGTGCAAGACCAGACCAAGCTGGCGCAGACCGACACCAGCGGCGCCCTGGCCCAGCGCCAGGCCGAGCTCGACCGGCTGAAGCAGCGCACCAAGCAGCTCGAAGCCGATATCGACGCCATCCTGCAGGCGCATTAGTGGGCTTCGACGGGCTGACCTGGCTCAACCCGCCGCTGTCAGAGACGCGTGCCGATAACGCACTCACGGTCAAGACCCGCGGCGCCACCGACTTCTGGCAGCAGACCTTCTACGGCTTCCGCCGGCACAGCGGACATTTCCTGCAGCGCAAGGTCACCGGCGACTTCACGGCTTCGGTCAAGTTCACCGGCCGCTATGAGGCGCTCTACGACCAGGCCGGCCTGATGCTGCGCGCCGACGAGAGTCACTGGGCGAAGACCGGCATCGAATACACCGACGGCGAGCGCCATCTCTCGGCGGTCGTGACCAACGAATTCTCCGACTGGTCGGTGCTGCCCTACCGCCAGGCCCGCGACGAAGTCTCGATCCGCGTGACCCGCCACGGCGAGGCGATCCGCATCCAGTTCGAGGACCCCGGCACCGGCCAATGGCAGATGCTGCGCCTCGCCTACCTCAAGCCGGCGGCGGAACTGCAGGTCGGCGTGATGTGCTGCTCGCCGGAACGCGAGGGTTTCGAAGTCACCTTCCGCGACTTCGAGATCGGCCCCCCGATCGACCGGGCGTTGCACGCGTAGAGTCAGGCGACTCAGGGCCTTATATTTGCTTGGGTTGATGCTCTATCAGGAAGTCCAGGACGCTCTGCGCTGCGGCCTTTGTGGCGTACTTTCTGCCAAGCTCTGTCGAATTGACGTCATTCAGCGCTCTTTCCTCATAGGAAGGCAGGACGAGGCTGATCCGATCGATCGCTTTGTCGAGCTTGTCCGCAACGACAGGCACATAGGGAGAGAGCTTCTCGGCTTGCGTCTCGATAATCGCGGCGAGGTCGAAGATATCTCGGACCTTGAAGGTTGAGGGTCGATAGAAGAGCTTCTTGATGGCTATCTCCCAAGGCGTTTCGATGAGAATGTCACGGTCTTCGAAGCGCCAAGGCCGGCTTGGATCCGTCGTTCTCTTGCCGCCGACAATGAAGTCGATCTCTCCTGCATCCAGCTTGAGCTTGAGATAGCTGCCTGGGAACTCGTATTTCCTGCCGCCCAGCAGCGCTCGCGTTGCAGGATTGGCGTGGGGCGAGAGTTCCGTCACCGCATCGGCATTTGGAATGAAGATGTCGATATCGTAGCTGATGCGATGGGCAAGCTGGACGGCGAGAGCTGTGCCGCCGCCAAATGACCACGGCACGTTTCCCTCAATGGTATCGATCAGCGTCAGCGCGCTACGCAGCAGCGCTTGCCAATCGGAAGTTCGCCATTTCTCTGACCCATCCGGCGATTCGGCCATGACCTACGTTCCAGGTTCGAGACGCTCTATAGAGATCTTCAAAGCTCACGATCTTCGCAAGCACGAGATCATGGACCGCCTCTTCGGAAACTTCATCGAAGAGGGCTTCGATATGCGGTTGCCACTGTTTTTGCGGCGCGATGGCAAGGAGGCAATGGATAAGCGTGCCGACATCGATGGCTTTTGGGCGGGGTGCGTTGATGGTGCCCAGGACAAAATCGACGCGTTCCGAAGCCTGGCGCGCATTCTTGAGTGCTTCACGCGCTTTGTGCCCAAGCGCCTTGACGTCCTCGGAGAGGGCAGAGGGTACCTGCACCTCAACCCGATCGATTTCGCGTTGCGCACGCTGCCGTTGCCGGTAGCGGCGGACCCGCTCTGACGCGGTCCTGTCCTTCATAGCCTGCTTCCTTTCGATATCAGAATATGTCGTAACCGGATTACGATTCAAGATGTAATCCGGTTACGAGAAAGACCAGAGTTCTTTGTCTGTTCCTAATTCTTGACTCAGGCACCGGTGAGAACACATGATGAACAAATGCCTGAGCGCCGACCAATGCCGCCGGCCCTTGCCGCCAACCAGAACCACCCCGCCGAGGCTGCGCCGGCGCGGGTAAAGCCGCTTACGATCAGCGGTCTGCGAGACCAGGTCGCACGGCTGGAGCGGCTTGGCGCCACCTCGAACCGACGCGGACAGCTGCGTCCGATCACCCTGGGATTACCCGAGCTGGACCGGCATCTCCCCTGGGGCGGCCTGCCGCGCGCGGCCTTGCATGAAGTCGCGGGCGAAGGCGCCGATCGGGAGGAGGGCGCGGCCGCGGCCGGCTTCGCCGCGCTCTGGCTGGCGCGGCTGCAGGAGACCGGGCCGCTGCTCTGGATCGTCCGCGCGGGCAATCGCGCCGCCATCGATCTCCACGCCCATGGCCTGCATCAACAGGAGCTCGACCCGAAGCGTCTGATCCTGGTCGCCGCCAAGCGCGACGACGAAGCCTTGTGGGCCATGGAAGAAGGCTTGAAGGCGAAGAGCCTCGGCGCGGTGCTGGGCGAAGTCGAGAAGCTCGACCTGACCGCGAGCCGCCGCCTGCAACTCGCGGCGGAGACCGGCGGCGTCACTGCTTTCGTGCTGCGGCGCTGGCGGTTGATGGAACGCGCGGCGCGCGATGCCGCGCAACCGATCGCCGCGGTCACCCGCTGGCGCGTGAGGGCGCTCCCCAGCGAAAACGAAATCTGCTGGCAGGTCGATCTCGCGCGCTGTCGCGGCGGCCGCCCCAACACCTGGATCATGGAGAAGGCACATGGATCGGATGAACTCCGCACCCGGCCACAACGGCATGAGCCGGACCGGGTCGCGCCGCTATCTGGCGATCTGGCTCCGCTTCTGGGCGGCCGACCGCTGGCGGCGGGCACAGGAAACTGATCGACCTTTCGTCCTGGTCGAAACCGTCGGCCCGCGCCGCGAAGTGCGCGCCGCCGATCCGCGCGCCATCGCCTGCGGCATCGCACCGGGCCAGGGCGTCGCCGATGCCCAGGCGTTGGTGCCGGATCTCCTGGTCCTGCCGGCCGATCCCGCCGGCGACCTCGCGGCTTTGCATAAGCTCGCCGAATGGGCGACGCGTTTCTCGCCTTTGGTGGCGCCCGATCCCAGCGATGGGCTGATGCTCGACATCACCGGCTGCGCCCATCTCTGGGCCCCAGGGGATAGCGGAGAGGAGAAACTGCTGGCCGACGCGCTGCATCGCCTGCGCAGCCATGGCTTCGACGTTGTCGGCGCGATCGCCGGGACGATCGGCGCCGCCTGGGCTGCCGCGCGCTTCAGCCAGTCCAGGCAGGGCACGATCATCCCGGCCGGCGCCGTCTCCGGCGCGCTGGACGGCTTGCCGGTGCAGGCCCTGCGCATCGACGCCGCGACCGTCGACGGATTGCAGCGCCTGGGTTTGCGCAAAATCGGCGATCTCTACCCGATGAAGCGCGCCGGCCTCGCCCAGCGTTTCGGGACCAGGCTGCTCACGCGCCTGGACCAGGCCCTGGGCTGTGCCGCCGAGACCTTGTCGCCGCTCCTGCCGCCGCCGGAACACCGGATCGGCCTCGGCTTCGCCGAGCCGATCTCCGCCCCGGAATCGCTTCACCGCGTCGCCGAGATTCTGGTCGAGCGCCTGTCGCGCGAGCTCGCCACGCATCAGCGCGGCGCCCGCGCCCTCAAGCTCTCCGCCTATCGTCTGGACGGCGTCGTTTCCGCGCTCACCATCGGCACCGCCCGGGCCAGCGCCGAGCCGCGCCATCTCTTCCATCTCATCGCCGAGAAGCTGGAGCGGATCGATCCCGGCCCCGGCATCGAATTCATGAGCCTCGCCGCCGAACGCACCGAGGTGGTGACCGCCGTGCAATCCGGCATGATCGACCCCAGCATGATTGACCTGGACGAGGCCGCGGTCTCCGCCGCCGATCTCGCGCCTTTGATGGACCGTCTCGCCAACCGTCTCGGCGCCGAGCGTCTCGCGCGCCCCATCCCCGTGGAGAGTCATGTGCCGGAACGCGCGATCAAGATGGTGGCGCCGCTGGCCCAAGAATCCAGAGAGGGCCAGAAGAAGGTGCAGTGGCCGAAGCTGCCGCCGCGGCCCACGCGCCTCCTGCCCAACCCCGAGCCGATCGACGTCATGGCGCCGGTTCCCGATGATCCGCCGATCACCTTCCACTGGCGCCGGATCCGGCATCGCGTGGTCTGGGCCGAGGGACCGGAGCGCGTGGCGCCCGAATGGTGGCGCCCGGCCACGTCCGACGCAAACGAGAGCCTGGAGACCCGCGACTATTACCGGGTCCAGGACGAGACCGGCGGCCGTTACTGGCTCTACCGCGCCGGCCTCTACCAGGGCGGCAAGCAGCCGCGCTGGTTCCTGCACGGTGTCTTCGCGTAACCGCGCGGTCACCTGATGGCTTATGTCGAGCTCTCCGCCTTCACCAACTTCACCTTCCTCGAAGGCGCGTCGCATGCCGAGGAACTGGTGGCGGCGGCGGAGCGGCTCGGCCATCGCGCCATCGCCATCGCCGACCGCAACACCTTGGCCGGCATCGCCCGCGCCCATGAAGCCTGCGCCGCGCTCAATTTCCATCTGGTGGTCGGTTGCCGGCTGATGTTTCAAGACAGCCGCGAGGTTCTGGTCTTCCCGACCGACCGCGACGCCTATGGCCGGCTCTGCGAGCTGCTGACCCTGGGCCGAAGGCGTGCGCCCAAGGGCGAATGCCATCTCGACTACGCCGATCTCGCACAGCACGGCGAGGGCCTGATCGCCGTGGCGATCACACCGGAGGAGAGCGACGCGGCTTTCCCGGCCTTCCTCGCCCGCCTCCGCCGCGATTTCCCGAAGCGCGCCTATCTGGCGCTCTGCCATCGCTATCACGGCGGCGACCGGCGGCGGCTGGAGCAGGACCAGGCCCTGGCCGATCGCAGCGGCCTGCCGACGGTGGCGATCAACGACGTGCGCTATCACGAGCCCGAGCGGCGGCCGTTGGCCGACATCCTCACCTGCATCCGGCATGGCTGCACGATCGATGCGGCCGGCTATCGCCTGCGCAAGAATGCCGAGCGGCATCTGAAGCCCGAGGTGGAGATGCGCCGCCTGTTCCGCGGCTTCGAGGCCGCGGTTGACCGCAGCGGCGAGATCGCAGAGCGCTGCCGCTTCTCGATGGCCGAGCTCCGCTACGAATACCCGACCGAGGTCGTCGGCCCGGACGAGACCGCGCAGCAGACCCTGATCCGGCTCGCCTGGGAAGGGGCCGCCTGGCGCTACCCGCAAGGCACGCCGCCGGAGGTCGCCAAACAGATCGGCGAGGAACTGGCGCTGATCGAGCAGCTCGACTTCGCGGCCTACTTCCTCACCGTCCACGACATCGTGCGTTTCGCCAAATCGCAGAATATCCTCTGCCAGGGCCGCGGCTCGGCGGCGAACTCGGCGGTCTGCTATTGCCTCGGCGTCACCTCGATCGATCCCGCCGAGGGCAATTCCCTCTTCGCCCGCTTCATCAGCGCCGAGCGCGGCGAGAAACCCGACATCGACGTCGACTTCGAGCATGAACGGCGTGAGGAGGTGATCCAATACATCTACAAGAAATACGGCCGCGACCGGGCCGGCCTGGCGGCGACGGTGATCCGCTATCGCTCGCGCTCGGCGATCCGCGACGTCGGCAAGGCGCTCGGCCTCTCGACCGATGTCACGGACACGCTGGCGAAGACCATCTGGGGCTGGTCGCAGGAGATCGTGCCGGAGGAGCGGGTGCGCCAGCTCGGCCTCGATCCCGCCGACCAGCGGCTCGGCATGGCCTTGAAATATGCGCGCGAGCTGATCGGCTTCCCACGCCATCTGTCGCAGCATGTCGGCGGCATGGTGATCTCGCGCGGACCGCTGTCTTCGCTGGTGCCGATCGAGAATGCGGCGATGGATCAGCGCACGGTCATCCAATGGGACAAGGACGACCTCGAATCCCTGGGCCTGATGAAGGTCGATATCCTGGCGCTCGGCATGCTGACCTGCATCCACAAGGCCTTCGACCTCACCGTAAGCCAAGGTGGGCCGCAATACACGCTGGCCACCATTCCCCAGGACGACAAGGCGACCTACGACATGCTCTGCCGCGCCGACACGATCGGCGTGTTCCAGGTCGAAAGCCGGGCGCAGATGAGCATGCTCCCACGCCTCAAACCCCGGAAGCTCTACGACCTCACCATCGAGGTCGCGATCGTGCGGCCCGGCCCGATCCAGGGCGACATGGTGCATCCCTATTTGCGCCGCCGCGATGGGCGCGAGCCGATTGACTATCAGGGCCATGCGGCGCTGGAGCGGATCCTCGGCAAGACCCTGGGCGTGCCGCTGTTCCAGGAACAGGCGATGCGGATCGCGATCGAATGCGCCGACTTCACGCCGGACCAGGCCGATGGGTTGCGCCGCTCGATGGCGACCTTCCGGCACAACGGCGATGTCGACAAGTATCGGGTGCCCTTCATGGCGGGGATGAAGCGCAACGGCTACAACCTGGATTTCGCCGAGCGCTGCTTCAAGCAGATCGAGGGCTTCGGCAGCTACGGCTTTCCGGAATCGCATGCCGCGAGCTTCGCGCTGCTCGCCTATATCTCCGCCTGGATCAAATGCCACCACCCGGCGGTTTTCGCGACGGCCCTGCTCAACAGCCAGCCGATGGGCTTCTACCAGCCGGCGCAGATCGTGCGCGACGCCGTCGTGCATGGCGTCGAGGTGCGGCCGGTCGATGTGAATTTAAGTCAGTGGGACAGCACGCTGGAGAACACGGCGGATAGACCCGTCGACCCCTCACCCTGTCCCTCTCCCGCAAGGGGAGAGGGGACGCTGTTGCGTCAGCCTTTACAAAACTCTCTCGCTCTACAGCGAAACCAATCCCCCTCTCCCCTTGCGGGAGAGGGCTGGGGTGAGGGGTCGAAGATTCCATCCGTTGCTAAGAAGAAGCACCCCGCCATCCGCCTCGGCTTCCGCCAAGCGAAAGGCATCAGCGGAAAGGAAATCCAGCGCCTGCTCGCCGCCCGCGGCGCGGGCTATCGCAGCGCCGAGCAGCTCTGGCTGCGTGCCGAATTGGAATCCCGCACCCTGGGTCAGCTCGCCCATGCCGATGCCTTCCGCTCGATGGGGCTGGATCGGCGCCAGGCGCTCTGGTCGGTGAAGGGCCTGGGCGAAAAGCCGCTGCCGCTCTTCGCCGCTCGGGAAGCGGTGCAGGAACAGCATGCGGAGGAGGGCGCCGGTTTGCCGCAGATGCCGCTCTCCCAGCACGTGATCGAGGATTACCGCTCGCTGCAACTGACCCTGAAGCAGCACCCCATGGCCTTCTTGCGCGATCGTCTCTCGGGGCGCGGCGTCGTCGCCAACGACCGGCTGGCATCCTGCCGGAACGGCCAGAAGATCAGGGTCGCCGGCCTGGTCCTGGTGCGTCAGCGGCCGGGCACGGCCAGCGGCGTCATCTTCATGACCTTGGAAGACGAGACCGGCATCGCCAACGTCGTGGTCTGGAATCATCTGTTCGAGCAGCTCCGCGGCGTGGTGATGACCGCCAAGCTGATCGGCTGCGAGGGCAAGCTGCAGATCGAAGGCCAGCCGCCGCACCAGGTGATCCACGTGGTGGCGGAGCGGCTCACCGATCTCACCGGCATGCTGCAGACCCTGCGCGAGGATTCGGAAACGCCGGTCGAAAATCCGCAAGCACCGGACCAACCGTTCCGGGTGCCGGTTGCCCGGGCCGATGAGGTGGCGCATCACAACACCCGGCCCGACCCGCGCGATCCCGAGCCGCCCAAAGGTTGGAATCCGCCGCCCGTGTTGGATGTCCGCAGCCGGGATTTTCACTAAGGCCGCTTCGCGCTATGCTCTCTGTGCGACTTTCGCTCGGGGAGACTTCCAACGGCCGGGCCGCACGACCTGCAGGACCAACCGCATCCCGGCGATCATCATCCCGATGTTCTTGCCGTGCACCGCTATTGGGACGGGAAACGCCGCGGCCGGGAGATGCCGTCCCGCGCCGACATCGACCCGCTCGAGCTGAAGCGGTTCCTGCCCGGCCTCATCCTGATCGACGTGGTCGATGACGAACGCCGCTATGTCTATCGCCTGGTCGGCACCCGGGAGGTCGCGATGCGCGGCAAGGATCCGACCGGCCAGTCGATCCTGCAGGGCTTCTTCGCCCCGAGCCTCGCAAACGCCCTCGCCATCCTGGACCAGGTCGTCGCGACCCGGGCACCGCTCTTCATGCACCGCGACTTCACCGCGCCGGACGGCCGGATGGGCGATGAGGACATCCTGATGATGCCGCTTTCCGACGACGGCGCGCGGGTCACCATGCTGTTCGGCTACACCCATCACCACTTGGCGTAGGTCTTCCACAGCCTTTGGTGCAGCCAGTAGGCGAAGCTGCCGATCGAGCCGGCGCTGATCGCGATCAGGACCGCGAACCCGGCCGAGCCGGTCACGCCCAGGCCGATAGCGAAGCCGATCGCCATCTGCACCAAAGCCCAGGTCCCGGATTTCACCAGATCGCTCAGCATCGCCATCTTGTAACCCAATTGCGAATCATTCTCAATTGGAGATGGCGTGCCGGAATCGGTTTTCAAAGCGGCAAAATACCGATCGCCGCCATCGAGGGAAACGATCGGTCCGAATTCCACTGCATACTCCCGAATTCAGGCGGGCCGAACAGATGGGCGATCAACGGTGATCTTCGCCGTCCATCGTGATACAATCAGACCTGCTGTTTGACATCGTGAACGCGGTAACGCGACCGACCCGATGACGGCGTGGCGCCGATCGCTTCAGCGAATGCGCGATGGCCCCTGCAACGCAGACTGGACACAGACAGGACTGCATTTGCGCCCCGGAACCTTTACAGGGCCTTTACAGGGGCAAGGATGGATTTTGCCGCCGGCTTGGGACAAAGCCATTCCTTATCAACGTCTTGGTGGGCCTTTACACGCCCGGCAAAGGGCCGGCCGCGAAAGGTATCATCGGCACCCTCCTGAAGCTCAGATCAGCACCGCGCCGACCGCGAGCGCCGCGAAGCAGGCGGCCGCCGACCAGCGCACGTATTTCAGCGGAATCTTCGCGGCGAGCTTGTTGCCGAAGAAGATCACCGGGGCATTGGCCAGCACCATGCCGAAAGTGGTGCCGAGCACCACCGAGACGAGCTCGGGAAAGCGCGCGGCCAGCGCCACGGTCGCGACCTGGGTCTTGTCGCCCATCTCGACCAGGAAGAAGCAGACGAGGGTGGTGAAAAAGGCGCCGCCCCGGCGCCAGCGCGCGACCTCGCCTTCCTCCCCCTCGATCTTGTCGGGGATCAGCGCCCAGACCGCCATCGCCGCGAAACCGATCGCTAGGCCCCAGCGCAGCATTTCCGGCCCGGCGATGTCCTGGAGCACAGTCTCGAGGTAATGCCCGACCGCGCCGGCGCCGGCGTGGTTGGCCAGGGTCGCGGCCAGCATGCCCCAGAGGATCGGCCAGGGCCTGCGGAACTTCAGCGTCAGCAGCAGCGCCAGAAGCTGGGTCTTGTCGCCGATCTCGGCGACGGCGACCAGGCCGGTGGAAATGGCGAAGGCGTTCAGGGAAAACATCGGGGCAGGCAAACCATGATCGGCGGGTCGGACGCGGGCGGAACTTCGGCGAGGCAACCGCCGTCCAACCCGGACCCGGCTGCCGCGCCAAAGGTCTCGCCAGGTCTCTCGACCGTTCCGGCCATGGCTGCGTTGCGACACGCTGCCAAGTCTGTTGACCGGACCCCTGCTGAAGACGCAGGCGGCTACTCCCCAATGGGCGGGGAGGCAAATAGCCGGTTTCCTTTGGAATGGCAAGGCGCGGGTCGTCGCACCCCGCTCAGGCCAGGAACTTCAAGCCGT
Source organism: Dongia sp. (assembly GCF_041905885.1). Classification (NCBI taxonomy): domain Bacteria; kingdom Pseudomonadati; phylum Pseudomonadota; class Alphaproteobacteria; order Rhodospirillales; family Dongiaceae; genus Dongia; species Dongia sp. The sequence goes on from NZ_JAYRKD010000032.1 coordinate 25,901, forward strand.
TGATCAGCTTGTCGATGATCTTGCGCTCGGCATGGAAGCCGAGGCCCACCAGATCGAGAGCATCCCGCGGCGTGGCCGCGACCGAGGCGCGGTTGTCGTTGTCGTTGGTGGTCTTGAACAAGGGCTCGGTGTAGATCGCGAAGGTGAGGTTGCGGTTGCGTGCCCGCTCATAGGTCCGGCGCATCGCTTCGGCATCGGCGCCGTAGACGAAGACCGGCTCGCGAATGAGCGGCGTGTAGAGCGTCGCATCGGCGTCGCGATAGGGCTCGCCGGCCATCTCCGGGAAATGATGCGTGAGCCCGCCGGAGAGGAAGGCGGCGACGTTGGCCTTCTGCCAGGCGGCGAGATCGTTGCGGATGACGAGAGCGGTCTTGGTCGGGTACAGCATGTCTGGCATCATCGGCGCGACACCGCCGCCCGTCTTGGACGTTTGTGCATGGCCGACTTCCTGACCACCGACAGCCCGATGCCGGGCCTCGAAAGGCTCGAGGCGCGCTTCCACGGCCATGCCTACGATCCCCACCGGCATGAGACCTACGCGATCGGCCTGACCTTGGACGGGGCGCAGGGCTTCCGCTATCGCGGCGCGGCGCAGGTCAGTCGGGCGGGGCAGATCATGGTGCTGCATCCCGACGAGCAGCATGACGGCCATGCCGCGGTGCCGGACGGTTTCAGCTACCGCATGATCTATGTCGACCCGGCGCTGATCCTCAGCGCGCTGGAACATGACGGCGTCAACGCCCTGCCCTTCGTGGCCGATGCGGTGACCCGCGACCGTGCCCTGGCGGCGTTGATCAAGGAGGCCTTCGCGGATTTTCCCGGCCGGCTGGACCCGCTCGCCGGCGACGCCCTGCTGGCGGGCCTTGCCGATGCCCTGGCGCGGCGCGCGCGACAGGATGCGCGCCGCCCGGCCGCCACGCCGCATCGCGCCTTGCTGCGGGTCCGCGACTTCCTCGACGCCGAGTTCGCGCGGCCGATCGACTCCGCCGATCTCGAGCGCGTCGCCGATCTCGACCGCTTCAGCCTGGCGCGTGCCTTCCGCCGCAGCTTCGGCACGGCGCCGCATCGCTATCTGGTGGCACGCCGTGTCACCGCCGCGCGCAGCCTGATCGCCGAAGGCACGCCCCTGGCCGAGATCGCCGGCGCCTGCGGCTTCGCCGACCAGAGTCATTTGAACCGCCACTTCAAGGCCCATTTCGGCATGACCCCCGGCCGCTATGCCCGGCTGGTGGCGCAGTGAGCTAGGCGGTCATCAATTCCTTCCGCCCCGCTTCCAGCACGAAGCTGGCCAAGGTCTCGACCTTGGCCTCCGGATCGGCGGCGTCGGAGATCGCCTGGAAGCGCGTCACCATCCGGTGGGCATTCACGTCCACGACCGAATAGCCGCGCTTGCGGCTCTCGAAGAATCTGACCTGCGGATTCGACGGCAGCCACTTCGCCACCATCTCGTAAGGCGGGCCGTAGGAGGTGATCGAGGTGCCGACGAACTCGGTTGCGATCGTCGTGCCGTCGCTCTCCCGTTTCAGTTCGTTGGCCCAGAAGGCATGGTTGTCGCCGGAAAGGACCACGGGATTGGCGACGCCGCTGGACTCGATGTGATCGAGCAGGCGCGTGCGGGCCGCGGGATAGCCGTCCCAGGCCTCGGTCCATTCATGGGCCTCGGTGCCGGGATGGTTGTCGTGCAGCGGCGCCATCAGCACGGTCTGGCCGATCACGTTCCAGCGCGCCTTCGAGGCCGCCAGCCCGTCATAGAGCCAGGCTTCTTGCTCTTCGCCCAGCAATGAGCGCGACGGATCTGTGAGCTCCGGGCATTGCCGCGCCGTCACCACATGGCCGCCGCCATAAGGCGGGGCATAGCAGGCCTCGCGCGAGCGATACTGCCGCCCGTCCAGCATCGAGAAGCTGACCAGGTCGCCGAAGTTGGTGCGGTCGTAGATCCGCATCGCCGCCCCGGGTGCCGTCCCCGGCTGCAGGCAGCGGCTGGGGCGGAGCGGCATATGCTCGTAGAAGGCCTGATAGGCGGCGGCGCGTTGCAGCAGGAATCGCGCCGGCGGTTCGAAATTCGAGGCCCATTCGCCGGCATAGTCGTTCTGCACTTCGTGGTCGTCCCAGATCGTCAGGGCCGGCGCCGCGGCGTGCAAGGCCTGGAGATCGGGATCGAGCCGATACTGCGCATAGCGGTTGCGATAGCCGGCCAGCGTGGTCGGGATCTCGGGATCGCCGTGACGCCGCACCGTGGCCTTATCCAGCGGCGCCGAGGTCTCGTAGATGTAGTCGCCGAGGAAGAGCACCAGATCCGGCGCCTCCGCCGCGAGATGCCGATAGGCGGAGAAATAGCCCTGCTCGTAGTTGGCGCAGGAGACGAAGCCGAAACGGAAATTGTCGAGTGGTTGGCCCTCGCCCGGCGCGGTGCGGGCACAGCCGATCGGGCTCGCCGCCTCGCTTGTTACGAAGCGATACCAATAAGGCCGGCCGGGCTTGAGGCCTGAGACCTCGAGATGGACCGAATGCGCGAACACCGCCTCGGCCCGCGCCAGGCCGCTGCGCACGATCCGCTGCATCAGCGGATCCACGGCGATCTCGTATTTGAGCAGCACGTCGCCGCCGCTCAACCCGCCGGGGGACAGCGGATCTTGCGACAGCGGCTCGGCTGCCAGCCGGGTCCAGAGCACGAAGCCGTCGGGCAGCGGATCGCCCGAGGCGACGCCGAGCGGAAAGGGATTGCTCTGCGGCGCCGAAGTCTGCGGCGGCATGAGGCGTCCGCCGGCGAGGCTCGGCGTCGCCAGCAGCGGCTGCGTCAAAGCGGCCAGGCCGAGGCCGAGCGCATGGCGGCGGCTGATGCCGATCCGCGTCGCTTGGGACCGGCCGCCTATCGATCGCATCGATTGACCCGGAGCGGCATGCAGCGGGAATCCCTGATCGTCCATGGCGCCAGCGCTCTCGTCCCGAGTCGACGTCGCTGCCGCCCACGCTGCATCCCGCTACCGGCACAGTGTGACGATTGTCCGTGTGAATGAAAGAAGCTTTGGGTTTCACTCTGTAACGCTGCGTGATTTGGGTGTCGTCCGAGCGGTTCACCCCGCGCAATCATCTATGCAGCAAGCACCGTCAGGATGTCGTAACATTCGGGTGGGCCGCTTGCGGCCAGCTGGATCGGAGCCTGCCTTGCGTCGCGTCGCCTCTGCCTTGGATTTGAGCTCGTCGAAGATCGCGGGCCTCACGCGCTACTGGGAGGCCAAGCGCGGGCGGCGGCCGATGCCGCTCTGGTCCGACATCGATCCCGCCGAGATAAAGCCGCTGCTGCCGCATCTGCTGGTGACGCGCTACGAGCGCAATCCGTTCCGCGCCCGCTTCGTGCTGGTCGGCACCTGGCTGGCGCAATATGCCGGCGGCGATTTCACCGGCCGCTATCTCGACGAACTCGATTTCTCCAGCGAGCTCGATACCGACTGGCCTTCGTTTCATCTGCAATTCATCAAGGACGCGCGGCCAACCTTCGGCGTGTGCCGCTTCCTCACCGAATCCGGGCTCGAGCGTGAATATGAATCGGCGATGTTCCCGATCGCCGGCGAAGACGGCATCACCGTCGAACGCGCGCTCGGCATCGAGGATTTCCCGGTCGGCGCCGACACCGTGCCGGACGAACGCATCATCGCGCCGGCGCCGCGGGTGCTGGCGCCGGGCACTGCGCCGGCCGAGCGTCAGCCGTCGGCCGGCCCCAGCCTCGCGCCGATCGCCGCCACCGACGCGGAGTTCCGCCGCTGCCTCGCCGAGGCGAAGCTGCCGACCTCGGATCTCCTGGGTGCCGGCAAGCGCTATTTCGTGTTGATGGAAGCGGGCCAGTGCCGCGGCTATGGCGGCTTCGAGCTTCGGGGATCGCATGCGCTGCTGCGCTCGATTGTGATCGAAGGCCGCGAGCGCGGCCATGGCTATGGCCGCACTTTGGTGCACGGGCTGCTGGCCGAAGCCGCGAAGCTCGGGTTGAAGGATGCCTGGCTGCTGACCGAGACCGCGGTGCCGTTCTTTGCCGCCCTCGGCTTTGCGCCTTGCGCCCGCGACGTCGCACCGCCGGAGATCGCCTCGACCCAGCAGTTCACCGAGCTCTGCCCGGCCAGCGCCAAGCTGATGCGGCGCGAGATCGCCGGTTAGTCCGTCACCCGCAGCGGCACCAGGTCGCGGAACAGCGGCGTCGCGATCAGCGCCTTGGCGGCCTCGATGTCCGGCGCCATCTCGCGGTCCTGATCCCAGAACGCGACCTTGGCCCGCAGCGCCGCCAGCGCCGTCGCGAGTTTCGGACTCGTGGTGACGGGCTTCCTGAGATCGATGCCCTGCGCCGCCGCCAGCAGCTCGACCGCGATGATGCCCGCGGTGTTCTCCGCCATGTCGCCGACCCGGCGCGCGGCATAGGTCGCCATGCTGACATGGTCTTCCTGGTTGGCGGAGGTCGGGAGCGAGTCCACGCTGCCGGGGAACGCCATGGCCTTGTTCTCGCTGGCGAGCGCGGCGGCGGTCACCTGCGCGATCATGAAGCCGGAATTGAGGCCCGGCTCCGGCACCAGGAAGGCGGGCAGGCTGCTCATCTTGGCATCGACCAGCAGCGCGATGCGCCGTTCGGCGAGCGCACCGATCTCCGCGACTGCGATCGCCATGGTGTCGGCGGCGATCGCGACCGGCTCGGCATGGAAGTTGCCGCCGGAGATCACCTCGCCGGTATCGGCGAAGACCAGCGGGTTGTCGGAGACGGCGTTGCATTCGCGGCCGATCACCGCGGCGGCGTGGCGCAGCGTATCGAGGCAGGCGCCCATCACCTGCGGCTGACACCTGAGGCTGTACGGATCCTGCACCCGGCCGCAATCGATATGGCTGGCGCGCAGCGGGCTGTCGGCCATCAGCGCTTTCAGCGCCTTCGCGGCGTCGATCTGCCCCGGCTGGCCGCGGACCGCGTGGATCCTGGGATCGAACGGCGCGTCGCTGCCGAGGCAGGCGTCGGTGGTCATCGCCCCGGCGACCAGGGCGGCGAGATAGGCGTCCTCCGCCGCGAACAGGCCGGCGGCGGCAAGCGCGGTCGAGACCTGGGTGCCGTTGAGCAGCGCCAGGCCTTCCTTGGCGACCAGGGTGATCGGCTGCAGGCCGGCAATGTTGAGGCCTTCGACGGCGGAGTGCGTACGGCCCTCATGGCGCACCACGCCGATGCCGAGCAGCACCGCGGAAAGATGCGCGAGCGGGGCGAGATCGCCGGAAGCGCCGACCGAGCCTTTGGACGGAATGACCGGATAGACCTCGGCGTTCAGCAGCTTCACCAGCGCCTCGATCACGACCCGACGAATGCCGGAGAACCCCCTGGCCAGCGCGTTGATCTTCAGGATCAGGATGATGCGCACGATCTCGTCGGCCAGCGCCGGGCCGATGCCGGCGGCATGCGACAGCACCAGGCGGCGCTGCAGCTCGGCCACCTGGTCGTCGGGGATGCGGGTATGGGCGAGGCTGCCGAAGCCGGTGTTGATGCCATAGGCGACCTCGTGCCGGTCGAGAATCGACTGCACGACCTGCGCGGAGCGGTCGATCTCGGCATGCGCCCTGGGATCGAGGCTGATCTTGCGGCGGCTCTTTGCGAACTCGCGCAAGTCCGCGAGGCCGAGCCGGCCGGGTTCCAGAACGAAGGGCGCGTCATTCATGATAAATTCTCCCACGGCCGCCGCCGGCGAAGTCGGAAAAGGAATAGCCGGTGGTCAACCCTGCTGTACCTGTCTATACAAGCTCCCCGAACCTTGCGCAACGGATCCCTATGCTTTCCGCAGCTTAGACCGGTTTTGTCCCCGGTCCAGCACGCCGGCGAAGGCTGTCGCGCGCGCTTCAGAACATGTCGCGATGGCGCGGCTGCGACAGTCGGAAACCCGGTACTTGTCTTGCCAATTCTGGCCTCTCCCGGCACTCTGCGCCCCGCTCCGGACCAGGGTGAAACGCCCAATCGTGGGCCACGGGGCGGCAGGCTTGCGCAACACAGGTGACTCATGGCGAACGACGCCGGCGAACTCGATCTCAACAGCCTGAACGACGACGATCTCGTTCAGCAGATGCACGATGACCTCTACGACGGCCTCAAGGAAGAGATCGAGGCGGGCGTCCATATCCTGCTGGGGCGCAAGTGGACCCCCTACGACGTGCTGACCAAGGCGCTGGTCGAGGGCATGCGGATCGTCGGCATCGACTTCCGCGACGGCATCCTGTTCGTCCCCGAGGTGTTGCTGGCCGCCAACGCGATGAAGGCCGGCATGTTCATCCTGCGCCCGCTGCTCGCCGAGACCGGCGCGCCGAAGGTGGGCAAGATGGTGATCGGCACCGTGAAGGGCGACATCCACGACATCGGCAAGAACCTGGTCGGCATGATGATGGAAGGCGCCGGTTTCGACGTCGTCGATCTCGGCATCAACAATCCGGTCGAGAAGTACCTGGCCGCGATCGAGGAACATCAGCCGGACATCCTCGGCATGTCGGCGCTGCTCACCACCACGATGCCCTATATGAAGGTCGTGATCGACGCGCTGATCGAGAAGGGCATCCGAGCCGACCACGTCGTGCTGGTCGGTGGCGCGCCGCTCAACGAAGCCTTCTCCAACTCGATCGGCGCCGACGCCTATTGCCGCGACGCGGCCGTGGCGGTCGAAACCGCGAAGAGCTTCATGGCCAAGCGCCAGGGCTCGGCGCTGGCCAAGGCCTGATTTCCGGCCCCACAGCGAAGCGGACAAGACCCCGCCCGGGAAACCGCGGCGGGGTTTCTTCGTTCTATAGACCGGCGACCCGATCCGGAGAGGCCCGCATGTATCGCTGCGCTCTGTTGCTCATCCCGCTGCTGCTGGTCGCGACGGTCGGGCAAGCCGCCGAGCCGGTCACGATCGGCGTTGCTGAACTCGGCTTCCTGGACGGCACCGGCGCGCCGGTGAAGCACCAGAAGGAGACCGAAGCCGCGCGGGCCAAGAAGTTCACTGCGGCACTCCGCAAGGATCTTGGCGCCGACGGCAAGTTCAAGATCGTCGAACTCGATTGCGGCAAGGATCCCTGCTCGATCGCCAACCAGGCGCCGGAAGAACTGATCGCGGCGGCCAAGAAGGCCGGCGCGCAGGTGCTGATCTATGGCGGCGTGCACGAGATGACGCCGGCGCAGAACCTGCAGGCGCAGGCGCTGGACATCGAAGCGGCCAAGCTGGTCTTCGATCAGTCGATCACGATCACCGGCGACGCCAAGTCCTGGCAACGTGCCGAGCGCGACCTCGCGGAAGCCCTGCTGAAAGCTTCGCTGGAGCCGAAGTAACGCACCGGGAAATTCTCACGCCGTGGCGGCAAGGCCGGGATTTCTCTTGCCTGCCTGCAGGTCGCCGCAGAGCATCGCCAGGGCAAACAGGCGAGGCTCGACATGCGGCACATCTTGGTTCTGATGGCGCTCGGCTTGGTCCTGGCTGGCGGGCTGCGCAGCCAGGCAAGCGGGCCGATCACCATCGGCGTCGCCGAAGTCGACTATCACGACAGTTCCGGCGAGATCAGGGATCAACAGGCCAACCACGCGGAACGAGCAACCCGCTTCGCCGAGGCGCTGCGCAAGGATCTCGAGGCCAGCGGCCGATACAGGGTCGTCACGCTCGATTGCGGCAAGGATCCCTGCTCGGTCGGCTCGCAGATTCCCGAGGACCTGATCGCCGCCGCCAAGCAGGCCGGGGCGCGGGTGCTGATCTATGGCGGGGTCCATAAGATGAGCACGCTGGTGCAGAACATGAAAGCCCAGGCGGTCGACGTAGAGGCCGACCGCCTGGTTTTCGAGCGCCTGATCACCTTCCGTGGCGATGACGACGAGTCCTGGGTGCGCGCCGAACGCTTCCTCGCCAAGGAGTTGCTGGAAGAGCCGCTGGCGAAGTAGCTAGTCGAAGAAGACGAGCGCGCGGATCTCAATGCTCTCACGGAGCACCTTGGGATCCGGGAAGTTGGGGTCGGCGAAGGCGCCGTGGGCGCTGAACCGCGCCCGCGCCGGATCGGAATCATAGGTCTTGATCAGCACCGCCTCGTCGCGACTCATCTCCGGGAAGTAGAACCAGCGCTGCGACGGGTTGTAGGCGATCGAGTAGATCTCGCCGACCCGGTCCGGATAGATGAGGTCGGTGGCGAGGACGTCCTTGGCCGCGAGGCTCTCGGCGTCACCCAAGGCCAGCGGGAATTGCTGCAAGGGACCGACGATCGGGCGCCAGACATTCACGATGGCGAAGCGTTTGCGGAGCCGCGCTTCGGCTTCCTCCGGCACCAGGTCGCGCACGCGCTGCGGCCCTGACTTCAAGGTGTAGTCGTTGTGGACGCGCAGGACCGCTTCGCGCGGCAGGCCGACGCCGCGCGGCCGGTTGTGCGAGGTGCGGATCGTGTGGTCGAAGATCACGAGCTTCGAGGCGCCGGTCTCGGCTTTGAGCAAAGCCTCGGTTTCCGGATAGTAGGCCTGCTTCAGCGCGACTTCGTCATAGAGGTCGGCGACCTCGGTCGTATGCCGCACCAGCGCGAAGCCTTCGCGGTCGATCGAGAAGGCATCGGCTTGCGGGCGGCCGTCCTGGATGAAGACCTTGCGGTTCTCGTATTGATGCGAGCGCACCGGCTGGCCCGGCGGCGGGTCGTATTGATGGGAGAAGGGCTTCTTTCCGTCGGGGATGATGAAGCTCAGCTCGCCTTCGACGCCGCCAAGCGGCGCATTTTGGACCGCGGGCGCCTTCGCTTTTTGCTGCAACATGCTGCTCTCCCGGAAAACTTGGATCGCTCACAATTGGGCGTTCCGGTCTCCGGGGTAAACCGATCATTGTTCACATCTGAGGCGAGAAAACCTCACACGACGGCGGAGAGCAGGGCATTGCCGGGGATGCGGTGAATCCGCCCGAAGCCGGCCACCAGCAGCGCCTCCTGGATCTCGAAGCGATAGAGATGGAAATCGCCGAAGCCCGCATAGCCTTGCGCCGAAGGCTGCGCGGCGAGGTAGCGCGCCCGGTTCTCCGGCGTATCCGCCGCCGCCACCCGCCCGATCAAGGTGACGCGCGCGCCGGTCAGCGGCTCGGCGAGACCCAGCGTGCCGTCATAGAGCAGCGAGGCATGCGGATCGCGCTTCAGGTTCTTGGCGTGATCGCTGAGGTCGGAGAGCAGCAGCAGCGGTTGCCCGGTGCCGTCGCGGGCCGGCAGGACCAGCGATACGAAGGGAAAGCTGCCGGAACCGCCCCCGCTGCCGCTTCGTTCGGCCAGCGATCCCAGATAAGCGCGGGTCGCCCCGTCGATCAGCGCGCGGACGTTTTTTACCGGATCATCGTGGTTAAGAGTCACGCTTTCACACTGTAATTTTGCTTGCGTTACAAGAGATTGCACCCATATCCGGCGCAGCCGCAAGGATTTGGGCAAAGGCTCCGAATCGGCGCAGTTTCGCCCCATTTCGGTCACCATTCCGGGCGAACCTTGGCAGGACACCAGCAATTCTGTAAATGTTTCGAAGATAAGGAGAATTCTCGTGGCCCAAGCCGCTGCCGCGCCGCAGACCATCGCGCTGGTTGATGACGATCGCAACATCCTCGCCTCGGTCTCGATGACGCTCGAGGCGGAGGGCTTTGCGGTCAAGACCTATACCGACGGCGCCGAGGCGCTGCGGGCGCTGGCGACCACGCCGGTCGATCTGGCCGTGCTCGACATCAAGATGCCGCGCATGGACGGCATGGAGCTCCTGGAAAAGCTCCGCCGCACCAGCGACCTGCCGGTGATCTTCCTCACCTCGAAGGACGACGAGGTGGACGAGCTCATGGGCCTGCGCATGGGCGCCGACGACTACATCAAGAAGCCCTTCTCGCAGCGCCTGCTGATCGAGCGCATCCGCACCTTGCTGCGCCGGGAGATGAGCCGCGGCACCACGCAGGCGACCGGCGAGGCGCAGTTGGTCCGCGGCGAGCTGATGATGGACCCGACCCGACATCTCTGCACCTGGGCCGAGAAGCCGGTCGAGCTGACCGTCACCGAGTTCCTGCTGCTGAAGGCGCTGGCGCAGCGCCCGGGCCATGTGAAGAGCCGCGACCAGCTGATGGACGCCGCTTACGGCGAGAACATCTATGTCGATGACCGCACCATCGACAGCCACATCAAGCGCCTGAGAAAGAAGTTCAAGGTCGTTGATACCGATTTCAATCAGATCGAGACGCTGTATGGCGTGGGCTATCGGTACCGCGAAGCCTGATCGCGCCCGTCCCACGCCGCTCGCCCTGAAGGATTGACCGGCGATGGCCGAAACGATCAGGGACAGCGGCAGGGTCGAGCCGACTCTGGGCAGCAGCCAGCGCGCCGCGCATGCGGAGTTTAGGCTGCCGGAATCCGAGTCCAAGCCCGGCACCATCATCTCGTTCTTCCGCCGCAAGCCTAAGCCGGTGCCCGCTCCCGCCGGAGAGAACCGGCGCGAGCCGCAGATGCGCCGGGTCGAAGCGCCCGCGCCGAGAGCCGCGCCGGTCGCGAAAGTCGCGCCGAAGCCGGAACGCCCCGCAAAGTCGAAGCCCGAGCCCGCGCCGGAAAAGCCGCGCGCGAAATCGACGCCCGCGCGGCGCAGCCTCTGGATGTCGCCGATCACCCGGCGGATCCTGCTGCTCAACGTGATGGCGCTGGCGATCCCGGTCTTCGGCCTGCTCTACCTGCCGACCTATCGCGACAGCCTGATCCAATCCGAGCTGGAACTGCTGAAGACCGAGGGCGAGCTCTTCTCCGGCGCGCTGGCGTCCAGCGGCGTCGTCACCGATCCCGACGGTTCCGAGCGGCTGCAGCCCGATACCTCGCGCCAGACCATCCGCCGCCTGGTCGATGTCTCGAAGACGCGTGCCCGGCTGTTTCTGCCGAACGGCACCTTGATTGCGGACTCTTTCCTGCTCTCCGGCCCCGGCGGCATTCTTCTCATCGAGCCGCTGCCGCCGCCGGAGCCGCCGGAAGGCCCGATCCTGGCGGCGCTCGGCGGCGCCTATGACTGGCTGCTCGGCCGCTTCCCGACCAGCGATCTCTATCCGCCCTATGGCGAATCCGCGGTGCAGGTCGCCGACGATTACCAGGAAGTGCAGCAGGCGCTCGGCGGCGATACCGGGACCTTCGTGCGCTCCGGCGGCGACGGCGCGCTGGTGCTCTCGGTCGCAGTGCCGGTGCAGCGCTATCGCCAGGTGCTGGGCGCCCTGTTTCTCACCAAGGCCGGCAAGGGCGTCGAAAGCACCTTGCGCAAGACCCGCCTCACCATCATCGCGGTCTCGCTGGTGGCGCTCGGCATCACGGTGCTGGCCTCGCTCTATCTCGCCAGCACGATCGCGCTGCCGATCCATCGCCTGGCCGATGCCGCCGACCGGGTGCGGCGGTCCAAGGGACGCTCGGCCGGCATTCCGGATCTCTCCCGCCGCCGCGACGAGATCGGCGATCTCTCGGGTGCCTTGCGCGACATGACCGAGGCGGTTTGGCGCCGCATGGACGCGATCGAACGGTTCGCCGCCGACGTCGCTCATGAGATCAAGAATCCGCTGACCTCCTTGCGCAGTGCGGTCGAGACCGTGGCGCGGGTCGAGGATCCGCAGCAGCAGCGCAAGTTGATGGGCATCATCCTCGACGACGTTCAGCGCCTGGATCGGCTGATCAGCGACATCTCCGATGCGAGCCGGGTCGATGCCGAAATGTCCCGCGCCGAGACCAGCAAGGTGAAGATCCACGATCTCATCAGCGCGCTGGTCGATATCCACTCGGTGACCGACGGCGACGGCAAGCCGAAGGTGGTCGCCGACCTCCCGCCGGCCGATGACCTCACCGTGCTCGGCGCCGAGGGACGGCTCGGCCAGGTGTTCCGCAACCTGCTGACCAACGCGCTTTCCTTCAGCCCGCGCAACGGCACCGTCACCCTGCGCGCGCGCCGCGACCGTGGCCGCATCGTCATCCAGGTCGAGGACGAAGGCCCGGGCATCCCCGAGGACAAGCTGAAGGCGATCTTCGACCGCTTCTACACCGAGCGGCCGGAAGGCGAGAAGTTCGGCACGCATTCGGGTCTCGGCCTTTCGATCTCGCAGCAGATCGTCGAGGCGCATAACGGCACGCTCACCGCTTCCAACCGCCGCGACCGCGCGAGCCGGGTGATCGGTGCGCGCTTCACCATCGATCTCCCCGCGATCTGATCCTCATGCAATGAGCGGTTCCGCCAACGCGACTGGCACTCTCGCGATCGACGGCACCGCCATCGCGATCGGCAATACCGCTGTGCTGCTGACCGGTCCCTCCGGCAGCGGCAAGTCCGATCTCGCCTTGCGCATGATCGACGGCGGCGCCCGCCTCATTTCCGACGACCGGGTCGAGCTGGTGGTCGAGGGCGACCGCCTCTGCTGCCGCGCGCCCGGCAATATCCCGCCGGGCCTGCTCGGGCGGATCGAGGCGCGGGGCATCGGCATCGTTCCGGCGCCGCGGACCACCGGTGCGACACCGCTGCAATGGGTCGTCGAATTGGTCCCGGCGGCCGAAGTCGAACGGCTGCCGGCCGCGGAATCCCGCAATTTTCTCGGCCATGCGGTGCCGGTCCTCCGCCTCAACGCCTTCGAAGCCTCGACCGCGGTCAAGCTCCGCCTTGCCGCCGCCTGCGGACCGGGACTAATAATGGGCCGCGAATGAGCAGCCCGAAAGCCTTGGCGGCGACCGAAGCCGCGACACTCCCCGCAGCGCCCTTGGACAACCCGCGTCCGCCAGAGGTACGCCCATCGGCCGCGCGTCGCCGCCTGCTGCTGGTGACCGGCCTCGCCGGTGCCGGGCGCAGCACGGCGCTGAAATGCCTCGAGGACCATGGCTTCGAGGCGGTCGACAATCTGCCGCTGGATCTGCTGCCGCATCTCGTCTCCGGCGTCAGTGCCGCCGGCGAGGCGCCCCAACCTTCGAAGATCGGATCGCTGGCGATCGGCATCGACAGCCGGACCCGCGACTTCACCGCCGAAGGCCTCGCGATTCTGCTCCAGAACATGAAGTCGGATCCGGCGCTCGACGTCCGCCTGCTGTTTCTGGACAGCGACGACGAGACCCTGCGCCGCCGCTTCACCGAGACCCGGCGCCGGCATCCGATGGCGCCCGATCGCCCGGTTTCCGACGGCATCGCGCAGGAACGCCGCCTCATGTTCCCGCTGCAGCAGGTCGCCGATCTGGTGATCGACACCAGCGACCGCACGATCGGCGATTTCAAGGCCCTGCTCGCGACCGAGCTCGGCCTCGAGGGCAAAGCCGAGCTTGCCATCACCGTCATTTCCTTCTCCTACCGGCTCGGCCTGCCGCGGGAAGCCGACCTCGTTTTCGATGTTCGCTTCCTCGACAATCCGCATTACGATCCCGCGCTTCGCCCGCTGACCGGCGAGGACGAGCAGGTCGGGAACATGGTCGAGGAGGACCCCGCCTATGGCGGTTTCTTCGCCGGCATGACCGGACTATTGTGGCCGCTCTTGCCGGGGTTCGAACGGGAGGGAAAAAGCTATCTGACGATCGCGATCGGGTGCACAGGGGGACGTCACCGCTCGGTCCATGTCGCGCGCCGCCTGGCGCAGTGGCTGGAAGGGAAGGGCCGGCCGGTGATTCTGCGCCATCGCGATCTGGACCGCAGCGTGCCGCCTACGGGTTCGGCCGGAGCGGGCGCGCCGCAATCGGGAAGGGGATGATGATCGGCATTGTGTTGGTGACCCACGGCAACCTGGCCAGCGAGTTCGTCGCGGCCCTGGAGCACGTGGTCGGAAAGCAGACCGGCGTCGCGGCGATCTGCATCGGCGCCGAAGACGACATGGAGCAGCGCCGCAAGGAGATCCTGGAGACCGTCGCCAAGGTCGACCAGGGCAAGGGCGTGGTGCTGCTGACCGACATGTTCGGCGGCACGCCCAGCAATCTCGCGATCTCGGTCCTGGACAAGGCCAATGTCGAGGTGATCGCCGGCGTGAATTTGCCGATGCTGATCAAGCTCGCTTCCGTGCGCGGTTCGATGAGTCTCCCGGCCGCGGTAACCGCCGCGCAGGAAGCCGGCCGCAAGTACATCAACGTCGCGTCCCAGCTCCTCAAGGCGAGCGAGTGCTGAGATGGCAGACGGCGAATCTCTGCAGATCGTCAAGGCGCGGATCCAGAACCAGAAGGGCCTGCATGCCCGCGCTGCCGCCAAGTTCGTCAAGGTCGCCAACGCCTATGACGCCGACATCCGCGTCATCAAGGGCGAGACCGACGTCGAGGGCCGCTCGATCATGGGGCTGATGATGCTGGCCGCCGGCATCGGCTGCGAGATCGAGCTCCGCGCGTCGGGCCCCGGCGCCGGGCCAGCCTTGGCCGCTCTGGTCGATCTCATCGACCGGAAGTTCGATGAAGAATGAGAAGCCCGACGACGGAGCCAAGCCGCGCCGCAAGCGCAAACCTGCGGATGGCGAGCGGCGCGAGGTTGTTCTCAAGGGCTTAGGTGTCTCCGCCGGCATCGCGATCGGCGAAGCGCATGTGGTCGAGATCGGCGCCGTCCAGATCCCGGAATACGACATCAAGGAATCCGAGATCGATGCCGAGATCGAGCGTTTCAACGAGGCCCTGCGCAAATCCGACCGTCAGCTGAAGAAGCTGAAGACCAAGAGCGCCGAGCTGCACGGCGCCGCGGCGGAGGAGCTGGGCTTCCTGCTCGACGCGCATATGCAGATGCTGTCCGGCTCGCGCGTCGTGCGCGGGGTTGAGGCCCGGATCCGCCGCGACAAGATCAACGCCGAGGCCGCGGTGCAGGCGGCGATCTCGGCGGTCGCCGAGGAGTTCGAGGCGCTGGACGACGCCTATCTCGCGGCCCGCGCCGACGACGTGCGCGAGGTCGGCAACCGCCTGCTGCGCAATCTCACCCAGACGCCCTACGAGGCGTTCAAGCACCTGCCCGAAGGCGCCATCATCATCGCCGAGGAGCTGACCCCGGCTGACACCGCGCTGCTCGACCCGGACCGCGTCGCCGGCTTCGCCACCGCGATCGGCGGCGCCCAGAGCCACACCGCGATCATGGCGCGCTCGCTGGAACTGCCGGCGGTGCTCGGCATCCCCGAGCTCCTGACCAAGGTGAAGAGCGGCGATCAGCTCGTCATCGACGGCTATACCGGCCGCGTGGTCGTCCACCCGAACCGCGAGCGCCTGGCGCAATACGAGCGCCGCACCGCCGAGATCGAGCAGGAGCAGAAGCAGCTCAGCCGGCTGCGCAAGCTGCCGTCGATGACCACCGACGGCCGCCGCATCGGCCTCTACGCCAACCTGGAGCTGCCGCGCGAGGTCGAGAACGCGCTCGCCGCCGGTGCCGCCGGCGTCGGCCTGCTGCGCACCGAGTTCCTCTACATGAATCGCCCGGATCTGCCGACCGAGGACCAGCAATACGAGATCCTGCGCGAGATCGTCGAGGGCATGAGCGGCAGGCCGGTCACCATCCGCACCCTCGACATCGGCAATGACAAGCTGGCGCCGGCCTTGAAGGACCATATGGTCGAGACCGCGAACCCGGCCCTGGGCCTGCGCGCGATCCGCTTGAGCCTGCGCGACCGCGACCTCCTCGACGCACAGCTGGGTGCCATGCTGCGGGCCGGCGCCCATGGCCCGATCCGCATCCTGCTGCCGATGATCTCGGCGGTCTCCGAAGTGAAGCAGACCCGCGCCGCGCTGGAGCAGGTGGCGAAACGGCTGAAGAAGCGCGGTGTGAAGATCGCCGATCCCCTGCCGCCGCTCGGCGTGATGATCGAAATCCCCGGTGCGGCGCTCGCCGCCGACGCCTTGGCGCAATGCTCGGATTTCTTCGCGATCGGCTCCAACGACCTCACCATGTACACGCTGGCGATCGACCGCGGCGAGGAGCAGGTGGCGCATCTCTACAACCCGCTGCACCCGGCGGTCCTGCGCCTGATCCAGTTCGCCAGCGAAGCCGCGCTCCGCGGCCGGATCCCGATCAGCGTCTGCGGCGAGATCGCCGGCGACCCGAAGTTCGTGCCCTTGCTGCTCGGCTTGGGCATCCAGGAGCTCTCGATGGCGGTCGGCAACATCCCACGCATCAAGCAGCGGATCCGCAGCCTCGACTTCGCCGCGGCGGCCAGATGCGCCCGCAGCGTCATGGAGCAGACCGATTCCGGCCGCATCGCCATGCTGCTCGACGACTTCAACGCCCTGGCGACATGAAAAGACGTGCTGCCCGCAAGGGCATTCTCGCGGCCGCGGCTCTTCTTTTCACCGGCGGTTCGGTCCTCGCCGAAGAAACACGGACGGTTTGCGCGAAAATCGCGCAAGAGGTCAATAGGCTCGCACCCCAAAGACCGGGAAGTGGACTCTATGACTTATCAACGGATCTGATGGCGTTGCTGCCACCTGGGATCCGGTATTTGGAGTCAAAGCAGCTCTCACCGGATGATCTCGCGCGCATCCTCAGATGTGACAGCGCGGCAAACTGCCCGGTGGCGGCGGACACGAAGGCTGCCGATTACTTTGAGTATCCGAACGACTCCGCCTGGCATACAGAGACCGTCGACACACGGCCGAAGAGCCGCTTCATGTTTGTTTTCACCGGCCACCACGGTCATGACCGCTGTGACCAGTTGTCCGCGTTCGAGCAGCAAGCCGACGAGTCATGGGCGCGCTCTGCCTTTGCCTTCACCGAGGCGGATGTCAACTGTGATGACAGTGGATTTGCGGTGCTTATGGACGACAAGAAACCCTATGTCGTGGTACCGCCGGGATCCGCTTCCTTCGGAGACCTGGAAGGCTATTCGGGAGGGGGTGAGGATCCTCTCGTGATGACGGTGTTTGACCCGGAAGACTCAGAGCTTGTCCCAGTTTGCCGTGTCGGGTTTCATCTCTCGTCTCGCCTGGGCCTGGGATGGCCATCTATTGAACTTGATGGCACGACACACGATTTCGTTGCTTCGAAGTTGGACAGCGACCTTGCTCGAATGGCAGATCTGTCGAGGTTTTCGGAAGACGCACCCGGGCAGCGGTTCGTTGAAACCGATGATTTCATCGCGCGTGACACACCGTCCGATAAGTTGGCGGAGATTCGCGCTTTCTTGTTGTCAAATGCGCCTGGACCCACACTGACAGCACTTGCGATGCGCGAACTAGACCTTGCTGATGAGGGGGTGGTCGAGACAACCGATCCGAACAACTGGACGGCTCGTTGGATGCCGTTCGGTGCTGGGGGACGCGCCTTTGCCGCGCTGCTGATTCGCTACAGTGGCCCCGGCTTCTTTGCGCGAGGCCCACATCTCTATGAGAGGGCAGTTGTCGCGCTGTTCGTGCTGAATGGCGGCAAGCTAGAACCGATTGAAGCGGCCGAAATCCAGCATGACTTCTGGTTCTCCCGCGCTGAAGCCATGTCAGGGGGAAAGTGGTGATGATGCGCTTGGACCCCAACCGTTACACGTCTGCCATAAATCCGGCGCCAGTGCGCCGCAATCTCGCCGCGTCCGGGCCGTGATGACCGTGCAGCATCCCTCCCGATCCATCGCATCGGGGGAGTTGCGACCATGCTGAAGCTGCTGCGCAGGACCGTCGGCGCGATCCTAGCATTGGGTGCACTCTATTTGGGTGCAGCCTTGGCGCTCGGTTTCATTCCGGTCAACCGCGACTTCACCGAAACACCCGGCGGCGTGCCGATTGCCGTCTGCTCCAACGGTGTCCACACCGACTTCGTGCTGCCGGTGAAAACGGCAGAGGTGGATTGGTCCGAAGTCTTCCCGCCGCAGCATTACCCGGTCGATGTCACGCCTTTCGACCATGTCGGCATCGGCTGGGGCGATCTCGATTTCTACCGCACCACGCCGACCTGGGCCGACTTTGATATCGGCACGGCTCTGCGCGCACTGACCGGTCTCGGTCCTGCCGCCCTTCATGTGCAGTACCGCCCCGGACCCGGTGCAAGCGAAGACTGCCGCCAAACGACGATCAGCATCCCGCAATACCGCGCGCTCAGCGATTATATCGGCACGACCATGGCCTCGCCCGGCTGGCCGGCTTCACCCGGTTATGGCGCAACCGATCTCTTCTATGCCGCGCACGGCCGCTTCAGCCTGCTCAAGTCCTGCAACGTCTGGGTGGGCGAGGGGCTCAAGGCCGCCGGCCTGCCGAGCGCGCTTTGGACGCCCTTCGCCTTCCAGGTGTTGGCGCAGTTTTGAACGGCCCTTGCCCAAATACGACATTGACCTGAATCAACGCGGCGCGTCTTCGGCCCGCGCTATCCATCATCGAAGCAATGAAGGAGCTGTTTCGATGATCATTGAAGTCCAGGGCGACATCCTGATGAGCAAGGCCGCGGCCATCGCGCATGGTGTGGCCCCGAACGACCATTTCGATTCCGGCCTGGCCTTGAGCCTGCGCGAGCGCTGGCCCGCCATGGTCAAGGACTTCCGCCACTATTGCCAGACCAGCCACCCGAAATCCGGCGAGATCTGGGCCTGGGCCGGCGCGGACGGCAAGCGCATCGTCAACCTGATGACCCAAGGCGCCGCCTACAAGCACGGCGAGAAACCGGGTGCCGCCTCGGTGGAGAACGTCAACCACGCGCTCCGCGCCCTGGCCAAGCTGGTCGAGGCCGAGAAGCTTGCGAGCCTGGCGCTGCCCAAGCTGGCGACCGGCGTCGGCGGTCTCGACTGGCGGGACGTGAAGCCGCTGGTCGAGAAGCATCTCGGCGGGCTCGGCATCCCGGTCTACGTCTATACCGTCTTCCATGCCGGCATGGCCGGCGCGGAAGCCGCCTGATCGCGACCCGCCCGTGCTGCGCCCTTCCCGGCGCGGCGCGGGCGATCGGCCGGTCATTTCAACCGCCTAATCGCGCCTATTAGAGTCATTAAATCCTTAATATAAAAAGAGGATTTCGACTCGCGCGCCATCTTGCTCCGGCTCCCTTCGCCTGCTATAGCGCTGCGCGAAACCGACACGCAGGAGAAGCCGATGTCCGCCGCCCCCGATACCAAGACCGGAGATTTCAAGGTCCGCGATATGAGCCTCGCCGATTGGGGCCGCAAGGAGCTCAACATCGCCGAGACCGAGATGCCGGGCCTGATGGCGCTGCGCAAGGAGTTCGGCAAGTCGCAGCCCTTGAAGGGCGCCCGCATCGCCGGCTGCCTGCACATGACGATCCAGACCGCGGCGCTCATCGAGACGCTGACCGCGCTCGGCGCCGAAGTGCGCTGGTCCTCCTGCAACATCTTCTCGACCCAGGACCACGCCGCCGCCGCGATGGCCGCCGCCGGCATCCCGGTCTTCGCCTGGAAGGGTCAGAACGAAGAGGAATTCTGGTGGTGCATCGAGCAGACCATCCAGGGCCCGAACGGCTGGACGCCGAACATGATCCTGGATGACGGCGGCGACCTCACCCAGATCATGCACGACAAGTACCCGCAGCTCCTCGCCAAGGTGAAGGGCATCTCGGAAGAGACCACCACCGGCGTGCATCGCCTCTACGAGATGGCCAAGAACGGCGATCTCAAGGTTCCGGCGATCAACGTGAACGACAGCGTGACGAAGTCGAAGTTCGACAACAAGTATGGCTGCCGCGAGAGCCTGGTGGACGCGATCCGCCGCGCGACTGATGTCATGATGGCCGGCAAGGTCGCCGTGGTCGCCGGCTTCGGCGACGTCGGCAAGGGCTCGGCGGAATCGCTGCGCCATGCCGGCTGCCGCGTGCAGGTGACCGAGGCCGACCCGATCTGCGCGCTGCAGGCGGCGATGGAAGGCTACGAGGTCGTGACCATGGAAGACGCGGCCCCCAAGGCCGACATCTTCGTCACCGCCACCGGCTGCGTCGATGTCATCACCGTCGACCACATGCGCGCGATGAAGGACCGGGCGATCGTCTGCAACATCGGCCACTTCGACAGCGAGATCCAGGTCGCCGGCCTGAAGAACCTGAAGTGGCACAACGTGAAGCCGCAGGTGGACGAGATCGAGTTCGCCGACGGCAAGCGCATCCTGCTCCTGGCTGAGGGCCGGCTGGTCAATCTCGGCTGCGCCACCGGCCACCCGAGCTTCGTGATGTCGGCCTCCTTCACCAACCAGGTGCTGGCGCAGATCGAGCTCTGGGCCAACCACTCGAAGTACGAGAACAAGGTCTACGTCCTGCCGAAGCATCTCGACGAGAAGGTGGCTTCGCTCCATCTCGCCAAGGTCGGCGCCAAGCTGACCAAGCTCTCGGAGAAGCAGGCCGCCTATCTGGGCGTCGCCCAGGCCGGCCCGTTCAAGACCGACCAGTATCGCTACTAGAAACCGCGCGCCAAAAGCCGGCGAGCTTCAGGGGGAGCGGTCTGCAGGGCCGCTCCCTTTCGTTTTGAGCTTTGGTGCGAATCGGGGCTAGACTGCGCTCCGATGGGAACGCGGGGTGGAGTCGCAAGTCTGCGCATCTTGGCGCCGGTCGCCGTACTGGCGGCCGTTCCCCGTGACGCCCTCGCGCAAGCCGCCGCGGGAGCCGGGCCTGCGGTCGGCCCAGCGGTCGGCCCCGTGGGCTGGATCTTCGTGCTGTTCGCCCTGGCCGGCGCGGTCGTCTCGGTCATCTTGCTCCGCCGCCTGCAACAGGCCCGCGCCGATTTGGCCCGGGCCGAGGCCGAGCGCGATCACTTGAGCGCCCGCGCGGCGGCCTTGTCCCTCGGCCAGATCCACTGGCGGGCGGGCGGCAGGTTCGAGGTTGGGGAAAACGCGGCGCGCCTGCTCGGCGGGCCGGCCGACAATGCCGAGGCTTTGCAGGCGCTGTTCGTCGAATCCGATCGCCCGGAGATCGCCGCCGGCCTGGCCGCCTTGGAGCGGCTGGGGACGACCTTCACTTGCACCGCGAAATGCGCGGCGACCGGGCGCGGCCTCAAGCTCAGCGGCTCCGCCGCCGGCACGGAACGGGTGCTCTGCCTGGACGACGTCGAGGACCTGCTGCAAAAGACGGTCGCACCCTATGAGCAGGGCAAGGCCGAGCTCGGACAGCTTTCCGCTTTGCTCGACCGGCTGCCTTATCCGGTCTGGCGGCGCGATGCCGGCATGAGCGTCACTTATTGCAACCGCGCCCATGCGCGGCTGTTCGGCGCGACGCCCGGCGAGGTGATCGCCAAGAGCCGCGAGATCAGCTCGGCGGCCAAGGCCTTGGCCAAGCGGGCGCAGAAGCTCAGCCTCGCGCAGTCGGAGAGCCAGCAGCTGGTGGTCGACGGCCACCGGCGGCTCTACGACTTCCATGAAGTGCCGCTCGAGGACGGGACGCTGATCGGCTACGCGCTGGACCAGACCGCGCTCGAGGAGAGCCATGCCGAGCTGGTGCGCCACATCGCGGCCCATGACGACGTGCTGCAGTCGCTCGGCAACGGCATCGTGATCTTCGGCCCGGACCGGCGGGTCAAGTTCTTCAACACCGCCTATCGCGACCAGTTCGGGCTCGATGCCGCCTTCCTGCGCGGCGAGCCCACCATCGACCAGGTGCTGGAAGCCCTGCGCGAGCGCCGGCAGATCGCCGAACAGGCGGATTTCCGTTCCTTCAAGCAGGAATTCATCCGCCATGTGATGACCCTGGTCGAGCCTTTCGAAGACCTGATGCACACGCCGGGCGACGCCACCTTCCGCATGGTGGCGACCCCGCATCCCTTCGGCGGCGTCACCCTCACCTTCGAGGACGTGACCGACAAGCTCACCATGGAGCGCAACTACAACACCCTGATCGCGGTGCAGAAGGAGACGATCGACAATCTCTACGAAGGCATCGCCGTGTTCGGCAGCGACGGGCGCTTGAAGATCCACAACCCCGCCTATGCCAAGCTCTGGAACCTCGCGGCCGAGGATCTCGAGGGCGAGCCGCATGTCACCAAGATCGTCGATCTGGTCCGGCCCTTCTTCGAGGGACCCTATGACTGGGCGGAGATCCGGCAGCGCATCGTCAGCGACGCGGTCGAGCGCACGCCGCGCAGCCTGCGGCTGGAGCGCAAGGACGGCACCATCATCGACATCGCCGGCATTCCTCTGCCCGACGGCGGCAAGCTCTTCAAATACGCCGACGTCACCGACAGCATTAACATGGAGCGCGCGCTCCGCGACCGCAACGAGGCCCTGATTGCAGCGGACCGGCTGAAGTCGGAATTCATCGCCAACGTCTCCTACGAGTTCCGCACGCCCTTGAACGTCATCATCGGCTATGCCGAGCTGCTGATCCGGCAATATTTCGGCGCCCTGAATCAGCGCCAGGCGGAATATGCGGCCAGCATCCTCGACGCGGCGCAGGGCCTGCTGCTGATGGTCGGCGACGTGATCGACGTGGCGGCGATCGAGGCCGGGTACATCCGCCTCGACATCGCCGAGATCCGGCTGCGGCCGGTGCTGGAATCGGTGTTGCGGCTCTACCAGCAGCGTGCCCACAGCCGCGAGATCGAGCTGAAGATGGACGAGGTCGCGGAAGGCCTGACGCTGAAGGCCGACGAGCAGCGCCTGAAGCAGGCGCTCGCCAATCTCATCAGCAACGCGGTCGGCTCCGGCTCGGTCGGCAGCCGGGTCGAGATCACCGCCGGCAACGAGGACCACCACGTCGCGATCTCGGTGAAGCAGACCGGGTTGCAAGGCGTCATCGGCGGCGAGGCGACCGATTTCGGCGTGACCTCGGTGGCGCGCGCCTCATTGGGCCGCGGCACCACGCGCGGCCTCGGCATGGCGCTGGTGAAGACGCTGATCGAGCTCCATGGCGGCAGCATGGAAACCCGCAGCGGCCCCGGCTATCGCATGGTGGTCTGCCGCCTGCCGCTCGAAGCCATCGCGCGCGCGCCGATCGCGGTCAGCGGGGAATAGACTCGCTCAGCGCGGGACGCCGCTGGTCGTCGAATATTCGAAATGCAGCGCCTCGCCGGGATGGACCAGCGGATAGATCGCGTGTGCCGCCATCGCCGCCTCAGAGAAGCCGCAGAGGATCAGCTTCAGCTTGCCGGCGTAGTTGGCGATGTCGCCGACCGCGAAGATCCCCGGTGCGCTGGTCGCGCAGGTCTGCGGATCGACCACGATGTGGTTGCGCTCGACGTTCAGGCCCCAATGCGCGATCGGCCCGAGATCCATGGCGAGACCGAAGAAGGGCAGCAGGATATCGGCTTCCAGCCGCTTCACTTGGCCGTCGAGGGTCGCGACCTCGACCGCTTCCAGCTTGCCGTTCGCGCCGACCAGCCCGTGCAGCTGGTAGGGCACCACGAGATCGATGCGGCCTTCCTTGGCCAGCGCTTCCATCTTGGCGACGGATTCCGGAGCACCCCGGAATTTCGGCCGGCGGTGCACCACCATGATCCGCTCGGCGACATCCGCCAGGCCGATGGTCCAGTCCAGCGCCGAGTCACCGCCGCCGGCGATGACCACGCGCTTGCCGCGGAAATCCTCGCGTCGCTTCACCAGGTAGAAGACACTGCTGCCTTCGTATTTCTCGAGATCGGTGAGCGGGGGTCTATTTGGACCAAATGCGCCGCAGCCGGCGGCGATCACCACCGCGCGCGCTTCGATCGTGGCACCCTGGTTGGTCTCGACCGTCCAGCCCTCGCCGTTCCGGGTCAGCTTCTCGACCCGGTGGCCGAGGTGATAGGTGGGCTTGAAGGGCGCCGCCTGCTGCTCCAGCTTGGCGATGAGCTCGGCGGCATCGATCCGCGGATGGCCGGGGATGTCGTAGATCGGCTTCTCGGGATAGAGCGCCACGCATTGTCCGCCGGCGCCTTCCAGCGCGTCGATCAGATGGCACTGCATCTTCAGCATGCCGCATTCGAACACCGCGAACAGGCCGACCGGCCCCGCCCCGATGATCGCCACATCCGTCTTATGGGTTTGCCCTGCCATCTGAAATCTCTCCCATTCGAAACTGACGATCAAAGCGATTGATGGCTATGATCCGACATATATGGTCTTTGCGACACGGAATCCCGTGGTGTTGTCATGTTCGCCGGGCGGCGCCGGGAAGCGCAGGCTTGACCGCAAGTTGGGCACGCTGTTCGCCCAAGAGCCGCCGCGGATGACACGAATGCCGCAAGATTCTTCGATGTCGCTCGGGCCTTGGGTTGGAACATACCTTTCGGCGTAACAGTCTTCGACCCATTCCCAAGCGTTTCCAATCATGTCGTAAAGTCCAAACGCATTGGGTTGATGGCTTCCGGCCGGCGCTGAATAGAGGAAGCCGTCGTTGCAGGCGAGGTGCCTTGGCCAATCGGCGCGCCACCAGGTGGCGGCACCTGCGGTGGTGTCGCCGCCATTGGCGCTGCTGCAGCCGAGGTCGGGATCCGTTCCCCAGGGATACGCTGCCGTGCTTCCGGCGCGCGCTGCGTATTCGAACTCAGCTTCGGTTAGCAGCCGATAGGTCTTGCCGGTTTTGTGGGAGAGCCAGGCCACGTAGGCTTTTGCGTCGAACCAGCTGATGCAGCCGACAGGGTTGCGATCGGTCTGTTGATACCCGGTCAGGCCGGGGTGCTCCCAGTCATAGCCCTGCTGCGACGTCCAGCGAACGCCGCCATCCGGATTGACGTCGCAAAAGGAATCCGTGCGATATCCGGCCTCCCGCACAAAGCTACGGAATTCGCCCACCGTCAGCTCGAATCGCCCGATTGCAAACGCTGCGAGGGTGACCTTCTGCTGCGGACCCTCGTTTTCGCGCCGGCCGGGCTCCGTTGCCGGCGAGCCCATGGTGAAGGTTCCGGCGGGAACCAACACCATTTCCGGACAGTTCGGACAGTCCCGGAACGGTGCCCCGGACGATGACTCGAGGTTCTGCGCCAAGGTGGAATGGGGACTGGCCGAGCCGACGAGTGCAACCGCTATTATCGTTGAAAGGAGACCGAAAAGCCGCATCTTCGTGGCAGAGACCTGCTATTGCAAACCGACCGCGCCAGCGCGGCATACTGCACCGCGCAGCTGTAGCGGATCAAGGCGGCCACCCTCGTGGTTTTCCGCCGTTGGTTGTCCGTTTGTCCGTGTAGTTGCCATGTTCATTCGGTCCCAGGTACAAGCAGCGCCGATAAGGAGTGAGCCGGAGCCTGATGACTTGATCGAAAGCGACGTGATCCTGCCAAACCAGGCGGCGACCGAGAGACTGGCCGCCGCGCTCGCGGCCGAAGCGCGTCCCGGCGACGTGATTCTGCTTTCCGGCGACCTCGGCGCCGGGAAGACGCATTTCGCCCGGGCCTTCATCAATGCGTTAACACCCGCCCCGGAAGAGGTGCCGAGTCCCACCTTCACCCTGGTGCAGACCTATGACGCCGCGGCTGGCGGCGCGCCGGTGCAGATCTGGCATTTCGATCTCTACCGCCTGAAATCCCCGGACGAGACCCTGGAACTCGGCATCGAGGAAGCCTTCGGCGAAGGCATCTCGCTGGTCGAATGGCCGGATCGCCTCGGCGCGTTGAAGCCGCGCGAGCATCTGGAGCTGCGCCTCGCCATCACCGGCGATGCCGCGCGGCATGCGACCTTGCTGCCGACACCCGCCTGGCAGGATCGCGCCGCAGCGATCGCCAAGGCCTTCGCATGACGTTTCTCGGTGCGCAGGGCTGGGCTGCTGCCGAGGCGACGCCGCTGGCCGGCGACGGCTCGGTGCGCCGCTACACGCGCCTGGTCCAGGGCAGCCGCAGCTGCCTGCTGATGGAATGCCCGCCGGACCTTCCGATCGAGCCCTTCCTGAAGGTCGATGCGCTGCTGCGCAAGCTCGGCCTCAGCGCGCCGGAAGTCTTTGCCGCGGATCCGGCTGCCGGGCTCGCCTTGGTCGAGGATTTCGGCGACGCCACCTTCTCGCGGCTGCTCGGCAGCGGCGGGGACGAAACGGCGCTCTACCAACTCGCCGTCGATCTGCTGATCGAACTGCACCGCCGCGCGACGCCCGCCGATCTCGCCAGCCTGCCGGTCTTCGACGATGACCGCGCGCTCGACGGCCTCTTCCGAATGCTCGACTGGTACTGGCCGGCGATCCACGGCGCAGCAGCGAGCGAGACCCTGCGCCAGGAATTCGAATCCGCCTGGCGCGCCGTCCTGCCGAAGATGCGCGGCGTCCCGGATTCGATCGCGCTGTTCGACTATCACACCGACAACCTGCTCAAGCTCGACCGCCCGGGCGTCGCCGCCTGCGGGGTGATCGACTTTCAGGATGCGGTCCAGGCGCCGGTGGTGTTCGACCTCGCGACCCTCCTCGCCAACGACCGGCGCGCGATTCCCGACGCCTTGCGCGACGCGCTGATCGGCCGCTATCTCGCGGCCTTTCCGGCGCTCGACCGGGACGCCTTCATGACGGCTTTCGCGGTCAAGACCGCGCATTGGAACACGCGGATCGTCGGCACCTTCGCGCGGCTGTTGCGGCGCGACGGCAGGCTGCATTATCAGAAGTTCATGCCCCGCGTCTGGTTCCTGATCGAGCGCTATACGGCGCACCCGGCCCTCGAGCCGGTGGCGGCCTGGTATCGGCGCCACCTGCCCCCGGCGGACCGGCGCATTCTTGAAGTCGATGAACGGAGCCCTGCGTGAGCGCCTCCACTTTCCCGAAATCCGCCATGGTGATGGCGGCCGGCTACGGGACGCGGCTGCGCCCGCTGACCGACACGGTGCCGAAGGCGATGGTGAAGGTGCTCGGCCGGCCGATGCTCGACGTGGTGCTCGACCGTCTCGCCGCCGCCGGCGTCGAGCGCGCGGTCATCAACCTGCATCATCTCGGCGCGGTGATCCGCGAGCACCTGAAGAATCGCAAGGATATCGAGATCGTCTATTCCGAGGAGAAGGAGATCCTGGAGACCGGCGGCGGCACCAAGAAAGCGCTGCCGTTGCTGGGCGACGATCCCTTCTTTGTCGTCAATGCCAAGATCATCTGGCTGAACGGCCGCGAGGATGCGCTGCACCGCCTCGCCAAGGCCTGGGATCCCGAGCGCATGGATTCGCTGCTGCTGCTCCAGCCGACCGTGACCGCGATCGGTTATGACGGGCCGGGCGATTTCCTGATGGACCAGGAAGGCAAGCTGAAGCGTCGCCCGGAATGGGAAGTGGCGCCGTTCCTCTACAGCGGCGTCAACATCACCCATCCGCGCCTGTTCGAGGCCTCGCCCGACGGCGCCTATTCGGTCAACCTGCTCTGGAATCGCGCGATCGAGCAGGGCCGGCTGCACGGCATCCGCCATGACGGCGAGTGGTACCATGTCTCGACGCCGCAGCATCTCCGCGAGGTCGAGCGCGAACTCGGCTTCCACGGAATCAGATTCTAAGCAATCATCCCGCGGATGAGTCCGCGCCAGCCCGTCTATACCATTCCGACCGGTGTGCCCTTCGCCGATGCCCTGGCCGCGGGCCTGATCGCGCGCGCGGGTGGTGAGCCGCTTGCGCTCTCGAAGATGACGGTGCTGCTGCCGAACCGCCGCGCCGCCCGCGCCTTGGCTGAGGCTTTCCTGCGCCAGGCCGGCGGCAGCGATGGTGTCCCCGGCGGCGGCCTGCTGCTGCCGCGGCTGCAGCCGATCGGCGAGCCCGACGAAGAGAGCCAGTCGATCGCCGAAGCCGGCGTCCCCGGCATCGTTGCGGCGGAGATACCGCCGGCGATCGGCGACCTGCGGCGGCGCATGCTGCTGGCGCGCCTGATCCACCACGCCCCGCAGGCGCGGCTCGGCGCCGGCAGCGGCACCATCGCCTTCGACCAGGCGGTGCGGCTCGCCGCCGAGCTCGCGCGCCTGATCGACCAGGTCGAGACCGAGCGGCTCGATTTCAGCAAGGTGAAGGATCTCGCACCTGCGGATTCCGTCTACTGGCAGCTGACCGTGCAGTTCCTCGATCTGGTGCAGCTGAACTGGCCGCGGATCCTGAACGAGGAGGGCGTGCTGGACCCGCCGACCCGCCGCAACATCCTGCTGGAACGGCAATGCGTGCTCTGGCGTGAGCGGCCGCCGCAGGACCCGGTGATCGCCGCCGGCTCGACCGGCTCGGTTCCCGCCAGCGCCGACCTGATCGCGCTGGTCGCCGGATTGCCGCAGGGCATGGTCGTTCTGCCCGGCCTCGACCGCGATGCCGATGACGAGACCTGGAAGCAGATCGCCGAGGACCAGAGCCATCCGCAATTCGGCCTGCACCAATTGCTGAACCGCCTGGAGACCGAACCGAAGGCGGTCGCGCTCTGGCCGAGCGACGGCTTCACCGGCGCGCCGCCGTTGCGCGCGCGCCTCGTCGCCGATGCGCTGCTGCCGGCCGCGGTGACCGAAAGCTGGGACAAGCGCGCCCAGCAGACCCGCGCCGCCGGCGGCGAACCGGTGGTCGAGCGGGCCTGGCGCGACGTCGCGCGCATCGACTGCGCGACCGAGCAGGAGGAGGCCGGCGTCATCGCCCTGCTGCTGCGCGAGGCGGTCGAGCGCCCGGCGCCGGAACGGGCCGCCCTGGTGACGCCGGACCGCGGCCTGGCGCGGCGGGTGAAGGCGGAGCTCTTGCGCTGGGGCATCGCGATCGACGATTCCGCCGGCGAGGCCCTCCGCCTGACGCCGCCCGCCGCCTTCTTCCTGCTGCTCGCCGAAGCCGCCGCCGCGCAATGGGCGCCGGTGCCGCTGCTCAGCCTGCTGAAACACCCGCTCGCCTCGGGCGGCCTGCCGACGCCGGAGTTCCGGCAGAAGGTGCGTTCGCTCGAGCGGGCGATTCTGCGCGGGGCGCGGCCGAAGCCGGGTCTTGCCGGCCTGCGCGACACGATCGAAGCCGCGCGCAAGGCCAGCACCCGCGAAGCCGAGCGCGACGCCCTGCGCGCGGCGCAGTATTTCGTCGAAGCGCTGACCGCGCAGGCCGCCGCCTTCGATCGCCTCGACGGCCCGCGTCCCATCGCCGAACGCCTGGCGGCGCAGGTAGAAGTCGCCGAAGCGCTCGCCGCCACCGATGCGGAGACCGGGGTCGCGCGTCTCTGGGCCGGCGAGGATGGCGAAGCGCTGGCGGATTTCATCCAGGACCTGCTGCTGGCGTCCCGCGACATGCCGGTCTTCGACGGCGCCGGCTATGCCGCCTTGCTGCCGGAGCTGATGGAAGGCATCGCGGTGCGGCCGCGTTATGGCCAGCATCCGCGGCTGTTCATCTGGGGTCCGCTGGAAGCCCGCCTGCAGCAGGCGGAGTTCGTCGTGCTCGGCGGCTTGAACGAAGGCGTCTGGCCGCCGGAGCCCGCGGTCGATTCCTGGCTCAACCGCCCGATGCGCCGCGCGTTCGGCCTGCCCGCGCCGGAGCGCCGCATCGGCCTCTCGGCGCATGACTTCCAGCAGGCGATGGGCGCCCGGCAGGTGGTGCTGACCCGCGCCCTCCGCGCCGACGGCCAGCCGACCATTCCCGCGCGCTGGCTGCTGCGCCTCGAAGCCTATCTGAAGCTGCTCGGCATCGACCAGAACCTGATCGCGGCTTCCGGCCAGTCGGCGCCGGTCTGGCGCGGCTGGCGCCAGCGGCTCGATCGCGCCGATATGGTGCAGCCGATCCTGCGGCCGAAGCCGATGCCGGGCGCGAAGCGCCGCCCGACCGGCCTCTCGGTCACCCAGATCGAGCTCTGGATGCGCGATCCTTACGCGATCTATGCCCGCCACATCCTCAATCTCCGGCCGCTCGATCCGATCGACCAGGATCCGGATTTCTCCGACCTCGGCACCATCGTGCACCAGGCCCTGCACCGCTTCGTCTCGGAATTCCCCGGCGATCTTTCAGCCGAGGCCGAAGCGCGCCTGCTGGAGATCGGCCGCGCCGAGTTCAAGCCCTACGAGGCGAAGCCCGCGGTCATGGCCTTCTGGTGGCCGCGCTTCGAGAAGATTGCCCGCTGGTTCGTCGCCAACGAGAGCGCGCTGCGCCCCGGCCTGGACGAGAGCCGCACGGAATTGGCCGGCAGCCTGAAGCTCACCGAGGTCAAACCCGCCTTCGAGCTCACCGCCCGCGCCGACCGGATCGATCGCCAGGCCAACGGCGACCTGGTGGTGATCGACTACAAGACCGGCCAGCCGCCGAGTTCCAAGGAAGTCCTGCTCGGTCTCGCCCCACAGCTCGCCCTGGAGGCCGCGATCATTCAGGGCGGCGCCTTCAAGGACTTCGCCAAGGGCCCGGTCGGTCGCCTCGAATACTGGCGTCTCTCCGGCGGCGCCACTTCCGGCGAGATCAAGCCGGTGCAGGGGCCGAAGAAGACGGCGATCGACCCCGAAGACATCGCGGCGCAAGCCCGCGCCGGCCTGATCGGCCTGCTGCGCGCCTTCGGCCAGGACGGCGCCGCCTATCCGCCGGTGCCGCGCGCCGAATATGCGTCGCGCTTCAATGACTATGAACACCTCGAACGGATTCGCGAATGGTCGGTCAACCAGACCGACGAGGAAGCGGGCGATTATGGCTGAGGTAATCCCGTTCCGGCCGGCCGAGGATGCAACGGCGATTGCGACCCGCTCGCAGCGGCGGGCCGCCGATCCCGCGGTCTGTGCCTGGGTCAACGCCTCGGCCGGCTCGGGCAAGACCACGGTGTTGCGCGACCGCGTGCTGCGCCTGCTGCTGGCCGGCGCGAGGCCGACCGGCATTCTCTGCCTCACCTTCACGCGCGCGGCGGCGGCGGAGATGGCGAACCGCATCGCCACCCAGCTCCGCGAATGGGCGGTGCTCGATTCCGAGACGCTGGTCGCAAGCCTGACCCGGTTGACCGGCGCCCGGCCGGAAGACGCGATGATCCGGCAGGCGCGCAGTCTCTTCGCGCGCGTGCTCGACGCGCCCGGCGGCATGCGGATCGAGACCATCCACGCCTTCTGCCAGTCGCTGCTGCGGCGCTTCCCGCTGGAAGCGGGGGTGGCGCCGCATTTCCAGCTGATCGAGGAGCACAACGCAGCCGAGCTGCTGTTCGAGGCACGCGAGGGGATGCTGATTGCGGCGCGAGCGCGGCAATCGGCATCGCTGGCCGCCGCGCTCGACCATGTCGTCGGCCGGATGCATGAGAGCCGCCTCAACGAGCTGCTCGACGGCTTCATGCAGGAGCGCGACCGGCTGGAAACGCTCCGCGACGACCGCATGGGGTCGGTCGAAGGCTTGCGCCGGGCCATGGCGACCACGCTCGGCATCGCCGAAGACCTGACGCCGGAGGCTATCCTCACCGAAGCCTGCGCCGAAGGCGCCTGCGACACCGCCGCCCTGAAGCGTGCGATCGCGGAGCTGTCGAACGGCGGCAAGACCGACCAGGCGCGCGCCGAGCAACTGCGGCTCTGGCTTCATGCCGAGCGCGATGCGCGCATCCAGGGTTTCGACGATTACGCGGACATCTACTTCACCGACAAGGGCAAGCATCGCGATAGGCTTGCCACCAAGGCCGTCGAGCAGGCCTGGCCCGGCATCACCGAAGCCCTGCGCGCCGAGGCGGATCGAATCGCCGCGACCCTCGAGCGCCTGCGCCTCGCGCAATGCCTGGCTGACAGCCATGCGCTCGCGATCCTGGCGCTCGACATCCTGCGCCGCTACACGACGTTGAAGGCGCAGCGCGCGGTGCTCGATTACGACGATCTGATCCTGAAAGCCCGCAACCTGATGCAGCGGCAGGGCATCGCGCAATGGGTGCTCTACAAGCTCGACGGCGGCATCGACCATATCCTGGTCGACGAGGCGCAGGACACCAACCATCAGCAATGGGACCTCATCAAGGCGCTGACCGGCGAGTTCTTCGCGGGCGTTGGCGCCGCGGCGGAAAATCCCGACCGCGCCACCCGCACCATCTTCGCGGTCGGCGACCAGAAGCAATCGATCTTCAGCTTCCAGGGCGCGGAGCCGGAAGCCGCCCGCGAGGTGCGGGATCACTACGCGGCGCTGTTGCCCGACGAATCCGTGCGCGACGACCCGCGCCCGCCCTTCCTGGACGTGCCGCTCGACGTTTCCTTCCGCTCGACCGGCGCGGTGTTGAAGCTGGTCGATGCGGTGATCGCCGGTCCGGCCCGCGACGGCGTGCTTGATCCCGGACAAATCCTCGCTCACGGCTTGAAGCGCACCGGCCAAGCCGGCCTGGTCGAGGTCTGGCCGCGCTGCCAGCCGATCAAGCTGGACGACCCCGCCCCCTGGGCGGTGCCGGAGGTGACGACCGGGAAGGCGTCGCCGATCGAGCGTCTCGCCGAAGCCATCGCGGCGAAGATCGCGGCCATGGTGGGGCAGGAGGATCTCTCGTCGCGCGGTCGCAAGATTCGCGCCGGCGACATCATGGTCCTGGTGCGTTCGCGCGACGCCTTCGTCCTC
This sequence comes from Dongia sp., assembly GCF_041905885.1. Taxonomy (NCBI): domain Bacteria; kingdom Pseudomonadati; phylum Pseudomonadota; class Alphaproteobacteria; order Rhodospirillales; family Dongiaceae; genus Dongia; species Dongia sp. Next base: position 58,091 of record NZ_JAYRKD010000032.1, read on the forward strand.
AATCTCGTCCGGCAATTAAAGGCGAAGAAGATCGCGGTCTCCGGCATCGACCGGTTGCGGCTGCTGGAAGACATCGCGGTCATGGACCTCATGGCCTTCGCCGATTTCCTGCTGATGCCGGAGGACGACCTTAATCTCGCCGCCCTGCTGAAGAGCCCGCTGATCGGCCTCGGCGAGGACGAAGTGATGAATCTCTGCCTCGATCGCGGCCATCAATCAGTCTGGCAGCGCCTCAAGGCAATGGCGCCGCAGGAGTTGTTCTATCGTGATGCGGCGGAAACGCTCGGGCGCTACCTCGCCCGCGCCGACTTCGACTCGCCCTTCGCGCTCTTCGCCGACCTGCTCGGCGCAGGCGGCGGAAGGAAGCGCATCCACACCCGGCTTGGGCCCGAGGCCGACGAGGCGATCGACGAATTCCTGAACCTCACCCTGCGCTACGCCGCCAGCAACACGCCCTCGCTCCAGGGATTCCTGCAGTGGATCCGCTCGACCGCCTCGATCGTGAAGCGCGAGCTCGGCGAATCCGTCGACGAGGTTCGCATCATGACCGTGCACGGCGCCAAGGGCCTGCAGGCGCCGATCGTCTTCCTCGCCGACAAGCCGCCCTTCGAGAAGCCGTCCGCCGGCTTGTTCTGGGTCGCAGGCGCCGGAACGGAGCTGCCGCTCTGGTCGCCGCGGAAACTGGCCGACGTGCCGTTGACCGCGACGGCGCGCGATGAAGCGCAGCGGAGACGACGCGAGGAATCGAATCGGCTGCTCTACGTCGCACTGACCCGCGCCGAGGACCGGCTCTATGTCTGCGGTCGGCTGGGCTTGAAGGCGGCTTCGGAAAAGGGCTGGCACGAACGCGTCTCGGAAGCATTCGCGCAGTTGCCGCACGCGTTCTCGGTGGAGCTTGAGAACTGGACGCCGCCGCTGGGCATCAGCAAGGAAGAAGGCTGGATCGGCAGTGCGCACAAATACACCGAACCGCAGGACGCCGATGCCGAGCCGGTTTTGGCGAAAGCCAGCCTCCCGGTCGAAGACTCCGAGCTGCCGCCCTGGTCGCTCGCGCGAGTCGCCGCCGAGCCCGATCCGCCGCAGCCCTTGGCGCCGTCGCGGCCCTCCGAGCCCGAGCCCGCGACCTTGAGTCCGATCGGCACCGACCAGGGCTATCGCTTCAAGCGCGGCCTGCTGGTCCACCGCCTGCTGGAATTGCTGCCCAGCGTCGCCGCCGATTCCTGGCCTTCGGCCGCCGAGCGTTTCCTGTCGCGCCGCGCCCATGGCCTCGAGTCCGCTCAGGTCGCGGAGATCGGCGGCGAGGTCTTGCGCATTCTCCAGGACCCTGAATTGGCCGCCCTGTTCGGACCCGATTCGCGGGCCGAGGTGCCGGTGGTGGCGACGCTCTACGGCGCCGACGGCAAGACCCAGGCCCTGACCGGCCAGATCGACCGCCTGCTGGTCCGGGAACGGGACTGCGTCATCCTGGATTACAAGAGCAACCGGCCGCCGCCCGTTGAGGTGCGGCAGGTCGCTCCCGCCTACTTGCGGCAGCTCAGCGCCTACCGGGCCGCGATTGCGGTGATTTACCCAGGCAAATCAATCGCCTGTAAGATTCTCTGGAGTGCGGTTCCGGTCCTGATGGATATCCCTGCGACGCTCCTGGATATGCACGCGCCGCGGAGCGGCGTCACATCCGCTCGGCTTGACCCGGGCGAGGGGCGTCCATAGATTTGTTAACAAGTTTGGGCCCTCCCCCAGAATCCCCTGGCGACGGACCCAGTTCGGCGATCAACAAAGGAAACCCGATGAGCACGACCCATGTGAGCGACAGCTCTTTCGACACCGACGTCCTGAAGGCGTCCGGCCCGGTGCTGGTCGATTTCTGGGCGGAGTGGTGCGGCCCCTGCAAGATGATCGCCCCCGCGCTGGAGGAGATTGCGCAGAATCTCGACGGCAAGCTGAAGATCGCCAAGATCAACATCGACCACAACCCGGCGACGCCGAAGAAATACGGCATCCGCGGCATCCCGACCTTGATGGTGTTCAAGGACGGCCAGGTCGCCGCGACCAAGATCGGCGCGCTGCCGAAGCAGCAGCTGGCCGACTGGATCCACTCGGTGATCTGACCTGTCCACCGAAGCCTCGGCGTAGGTGGATCGCTGGAACGGTAGAGAAAGCCCCGCGCCGCAAGGCGCGGGGTTTTTCATTGGCTCAGCGCCAGCCGGAAGCCGAAGCGGATTGCAGCCTCGGTCGAGTTGGCGGCCTCTCGGCAAGCGATCCGCATGACGACCGTCGGATAGGACTCCCAGGAACTGCCCCGCATGGGATGATTCTCGTCGCACTCCTCGTTCGGCGAGCCATCCTTGGGCAGGTCGGCGATGGAATCGGTGAGGCAGCCGGCTGTGAGCTGGCGCGCGTTGCCCATCATATCGTAGAGGCCGAACTTGTTGGGTTTGAACTTTCCGACCGGCGATGTGTAGAGATAGCCGTCGTCGCAATCCACGACGCCCTTCCAGCCATATTCCTTCTTGACCGTTGCGTCCGAGGCGTTCGCGTAGGCGCACGCTTCGTCAGCGTCGTCGCCCCAATAGCGGCTGGTTGTGGTCCCGGCGCGGGCTGCGTATTCCCATTCGGCTTCGCTGGGCAGCCGGTAGGCCTTTCCGGTCGCCTGGGACAGCCATTCGATATAAGCCTGCATGTCGTCCCAGCTGATGCAGATGACCGGATCGCGATCGGTCTGCTTGAATCCAGGATTCTCCCAGTTCGCCTTGCTGGTCGTTTCCCATTTGTCGTGGCTGACCTCGGCAAAGCAGCGTCGCGCCGGCTTGTAGCCGGTCGCCTGGATGAACTCGGCGAACTGACCGCGCGTGACCGGATACTTGCCCATCGAGAAGGCGCGGATGGTCATCTTGGTCTGCGGTCCCTCGCGCTCATTGCGGTCGTCTTCATCATCCGGCGATCCCATCATGAATTCGCCCGCGGGAATTGCGACCATCTCCGGGCAATCCTTGCACATCGCGACCTTGCCGCCGGGCGCGTCGGGCGTCTTCGCGGTGGGGGCCGCAGCGGGCGCGGGGGCTGGTGCCGGCGCCGGCGCTGCTGCCGCGACCTGCGGCTCGGCTACCTTCGGTCCCGGATTGAACTGGAAGGCGCCGGTCAGCGAAGATGATTCCCAGGGAATCTGCTGCTTGTCGGTCGAGGCCAGCACTTCGACGCGGGCGTCGCGGAACGCCTCTTCGATCGCGATGCCGGGCCTCTGGATCGCCTTAGCGAGGGCGGCGGTGTAGGGGCTGTTCTTGCCTTTGCCGTCGGCTGCGGTCATGCCCGGCGCGGTCGAGTAGGCGATGAAGCTCCCCAGCGGTGCGTCCATCTTCGCGAGACCGGTTCCGCCCGAGCGCATGCCGCGCGAGAGCGGGTTGTTGCGGCAGGCGTCGAGGATGACGATGTTGAGCGAGTTCTGCGCGAACTCCATCTGGCCGAGGATCTTCGAGGCATTGATCGCCTCGAACTCCGCATCCTTGGCCTCGTCGATCTTGGCATTGACCGGGATCAGCCAGTTCTCGCCGTCGATCTGCAGCCCATGTCCGGCGTAGAAAAACAGACCGACGGCCTGCCCTCCGGCCGCGGAAAGCTTGTCGCTGAAATCGCGGATCGACTTGTTCATCTGCGTGAGGTCGGCGTCGTGCGTCTCGATCACGGTGAAGCCGAGCTTCTTCAAGGTCGCGGACATCAGCGCCGCGTCATTGGCAGGGTTGGGGAGCTTCGGCAGGTCGCCCTGGTATTTCGAGTTCCCGATCACCAGCGCGACCCGCGGCTCGGCGCCGGCGGGCGTCGCCATGAACAGAGCCGGCACCACCATCACCAGCACCGCAAGCAGAAGACGCCGCATTGAAACCTCCCAGGGGGATGTCCGAAATCCTAATGGATTCCGCTCCCGCGTAGAAGTGCGCCGCCTCACATATCAGGGTCGGGGTTGTCGGGAATTGTCGCGCTAGGCGCTCTGCCGCCCGATCTCTTCCTTGCGCTTGGCGACATAGGCGTCGAGCGCTTCGGCGATGCCGGGATCGAGCGCCGGCTGCTCGTAGCTTTTGAGCAGCTCTTTCCAGATCGCGTTGGCCCGTTCCGTGCCGGACTTGGCGCCGCTGTCCTGCCAGTTCTCGAAATTGCGCCAGTCGCTGAGCATCGGCTCGTAGAAGGCGCGCTCGAACCTGGCGAGGGTATGGCCGGTGCCGAAGAAATGCCCGCCGGGCCCGACCTCGCGAATCGCCTCCAGGCCGAGGCTGTCCTCGTCGATCTGCAGCGGGTTCAGGAACTCGCGCATCAACTGCAGCATCTCGGCATCCAGGATCAGTTTTTCAAAGGAGGCGGTGAGCCCGCCTTCCAGCCAGCCCGCCGCATGCTCGATCAGGTTGACCCCACCCATGATCGTGCCCCAGAGCGACATGCCGCCCTCGTAAGCGGCCTGCACATCGACGCAGTTGGAGGCTGTGACGTTGGAGGAGCGGAAGGGAATCTTGTAGCGCCGCGCGAGCTGTCCGGAGGCCAGCGCCGCCTTGGCATATTCCGGCGTGCCGAAGGCGGGCGAGCCGGTGCGCATATCGACGTTCGAGGTGAACCCGCCATAGAGCACCGGCACGCCCGGCGCATAGATCTGCGCCAAGGCGATCAGCGCCAGCGCCTCGGCATTCTGCTGCATGAGCGCACCGGCAATCGTGACCGGGCTCATCGCGCCCGCCAGCGTGAACGGCGTCATCGCCACCGGCTGCCCGGCCTTCGCCATCGCGGCCAGGCCTTCGCCCATCGGGATGTCGAGCCGGAGCGGCGAGTTGGAATTCACCACGGTCACGGTCACCGGGCTTGCGCGCAATTCCTCGCGTGTCTTGCCCATGGCGATCGCCGCCATCTCGATCGCGTCCTCGACGCGATAGCCGCCCAGCGCCCAGCATTGCCAGGTCTTGTCGGTCAGCGTGATCGCCGCGCGGTAGAAGTCGAGATGCCGGGTCTCCGCCGGAAGATCGGTCGGCTCGATCGGGCAGCCGCCTTCCTGGTGGATCACATTGAGCCGATGCACCAGGCGGATGTAGTCGCACATATCCTGGCAATTGCCGGCGCGCCGGCCGCGGTCGCAGTCGCTGGCGAAAGCCGGGCCGCCGGTCGCGGCGAAGATCATATGCGGCCCGCCGACCCGGACGTTGTAGGCCGGGTTGCGCGCTTCCAGGGTGAACTCGGATGGCGCCTTGGCGACCAAGCTCTCGATCAGCTCCGGCGCGAAGCGCACCCGCTGGTTGGTCTCGTCGACCTCGGCACCGGCGCCACGCAGCACGCGGCGGCTCTCTTCATGCAGCACCTCCATCCCGACCTCCTGGAGGAGGCGGAGCGAGGCGCGGTGGATGGATTCAAGCTCGTCGGCGGAGAGCAGCTGGATCGGCGGATAGCGGTTCTCGACCCGGGCGAAGGGCAGCTGGCGGATGCCCTTGACCGGCACCCGGCGCTCCTTCCGCCGCAATGACTCGCGGGCGCCCCGTTCTCCGCTCATCCCACGCTCCCCTGGTCCGGCGATCCATTCAAGCTGTATACAGCTTGACGGCAACTGTCAATCGGCGGGCAGCGCCGCAAGGACCGGAACTGGCACCGGGGCTCGGGAAATCGGTTGCCGGAGATAGGGCAGGAACTGGCTGGCATTGACGCCGAGCCCGAGCGGCCTGGTCTTGAATTTGCCGATGCCCGCGACAACGCCGACCAGAGCGGGCTGGCCCGCGCCATCGAGCAGGATGATGCCGCCACCGCTGTCCCCGATGCGCAGGGCGCAGTCGAGCTGCAGCCAGCTGTCATCGAGAAACCAGCCGAGCTTTACCTGCGACAGCAGGCGGCACCTTTCGTTCACCTTCAACATATCGTCTGGGCCGTTGCCATAGCCCGCCACCACCAGGCGATAACCCGATCGGACCATCTCGAGCATCCCTTCGATGGTCAGGCGCGCAACCGTGATCGGCTGCACGGCGGTGACCGGCGGGCTGATTCGCACCAGCAGCCAATCATTCGACACCTCCCAGTTCTTGAGAGGCCCGCCTCGGATTGCACCTTCGCCTTTGGCAATGAACTCGACGCCACGCGACGGCGGCAACACCCGGAGAGCCCCCAGGTTCGGACGGAAGATCAGGTCATGCGGTGACGCCGGCCGCTGTGTGGTCTCCAGGTACAGGCAGTGGGAGGCCGTCGCGATGACGTCCCTCGCCACCAGCACAGCCGAGCAGTGGATTTTGGAGTCACTGGTCGAAAGCTCGCCGATCGCAGCCTGCCAAGTCAGCTCCGGTCGTGGTTGGAGCGACGGTCCGCGCGCCGATTCCGTCGTGCCGCAACCTGCCAGCAGGGTCAGGCCGCATATACCGGCAATCCGAGCCGCCCACCGAAACAATCTCGTCGCTCCCTTCGCGATTCGACCAGGAAACTACCAGTTTGGCCATGACAAGGGCATTGCTTCGTGCAACGCCGCCCCCAGATTTCCGAGTGATGACGGGGGGCCGGAACTGGTTTAGAAGCAGCCCATCGATGGACAAGCGGGAGACAAAGGCCTTGAGCGCGATGAAACTGCTGCGCAAGAGCGGCGTCCTGGCGGCGATCGACACGGCGGACCTGGAAGCGGCGGCGGCGCAAGCCGGCCGACTCGGCCCCTCGGTCGCCGGCATCAAGCTCGGCCTCGAATTCTACATGGCGCATGGCGCGCCCGGCTATCGCCGCATCGCCGCCATCGTCGCCGCCCAGAAGGAAGGCGCCAGCGAACCCGCCCCGATCTTCCTCGATTTGAAATTCCACGACATCCCGAACACGGTCGCGGGCGCTGTGCGCTCGGTGGCGCCTTTGGAGCCGCTGATCCTCAACGTGCATGCCGCGGGCGGCAAGACCATGATGCGCGCCGCGCGCGACGCCGCGGCCGAAAGCGCCGACAAATTCAACCTGCGCCGGCCCAAGGTCATCGCGGTCACCGTGCTGACCAGCCTCGACGACGTCGATCTCAGGCGCGTCGGCCAGTCGGTGCCGGCCAGGGACCAGGTGCTGCGCCTGGCCGAGCTCGCCAAGGAAAGCGATCTCGACGGCGTGGTCTGCTCGCCGCAGGAGATCGGGCCGCTGCGCGAGCGTCTCGGCAACGACTTCCTGCTGGTGACGCCGGGCATCCGTCCGGAATGGGCGGCGGTCGGGGACCAGAAGCGCGTCATGACGCCGGCGGAAGCCGCGCGGGCCGGCGCCGACTATCTGGTGATCGGCCGCCCGATCACCGCCGACCAGGATCCCGCCGGCGCGGCCGGCAGGATCGTGGCGGAAATCGACGCCGCCTAAGGTTCTCATGATCGCCGAGCCCAAGCGCGAGATCCTGCTCGGCCCGCTGCTGCGTGCCGGCCTGCGGCGCAGCTGGGAGGCGCGCGATCACTTCCTGCGGCTGGCGATCGTGCCGCTGGCGGCGCTGCTCGGCATCCTGGTGCCGCTGCAGCAGGTGATGCTGGAAGCGATGGCCAAGGCGCAGCCCAACCAGATGCCGGAGGACGGCGGCGCGATGCCGCTGATCGCACTGCTCGCCATTGCCTATGCCGCGACCCTGGCGGTTTTCTCGGTCAACTGGCTGCGCCAGCTGACGCTCGGGATGGAGGCGGCGCCCGGGATCGGCCTCGCGTTGAGCGGCCGGCATTTCCGCTTCTTCCTGCTGTTCCTCGCAACCTCGATCGGCAGCGGCTTCGTCGCCGTCATCCTCATGCTGGTCCTCGCCGGCTTCGGCATGCCGGGCGTCATGGCCGCCCTGCTCGCCAGCCTGCTGATCTGGGCGGCGCTGGTGGTGCGCCTCTCGCCCGGCTGGATCGGCATCGCGCTCGATGCGCCGATGCCGCTGAAAACCGCCTGGAAGCGCACCGCCGGCCAGGGCTTCAAGCTGCTGATCGCGCTGATCGCCGTGGAAGTGCCGTTGATGGTGGTGGAGCATCTGGTCGAGACGGTGTTCGCCACGACCCTGCTGATCCAATACGCGCCGCTGACCTTCACCTTGATCACCGCCGCGCTCCAGCTCATCGGCATCGCCGTCCAGCTCGCGATCCTGGTCACCGCCTTCCCGTATTTCCTGCGCGAGACGGTCTAGTGCCGATTCCCGCCAAGATCTGCGGCCTGAAGACGCCGGAAACGGTCGCCGCCGCCGTCGCGTACGGCGCGGCCTTCATCGGCTTCAACTTCTTCGGCAAAAGTCCGCGCTACGTGGAGCCGGAGCAGGCCGGCATGCTCGGCCGCGCGATCCCGGCCGAGGTGGTGAAAACCGGGCTTTTCGTCGATGACGACGACGCGCGGATCGCCGCGATCCTTGCCGCGGCACCGCTCGACCTGCTGCAGCTTCACGGCAGCGAGACGCCGGCACGGGTTGCCGCGATCAAGGCGAAGTTCGGCTTGGCCGTGATGAAGGTGATCAAGGTCCGCGACCCCGCCGACATCGCCCGCGCCGCTGAATACGCGACCGTGGCCGACCGCCTGCTGTTCGACGCCCAGCCGCCCGCCGACATGAAGAACGCGCTGCCCGGTGGCAATGCGGTCAGCTTCGACTGGACCCTGCTCCAGGGCTTCCGCTCGCCTCTGCCCTGGATGCTCTCGGGCGGCCTCACCCCCGCCAACCTGGCCGAGGCGGTGCGGCAGAGCGGGGCCCCGGCGGTCGATGTCGCCTCCGGGGTCGAGGACCGGCCCGGCGAGAAGAATATCAACAAGATCAAAGACTTCTTGGCGGTCGCCCGGTCCCTGTGAGGTGGGTTGGCCTTTGACCTTTCCTTTGGTCTATGGTTGATTGCGCCCCTTTCGCTAGACCGGTCACCAGAAGCTCGTGAACAAACCCAATACATTCCGCGCCGGCCCCGATGAACACGGCCGCTTTGGCATTTTCGGCGGACGGTTCGTCGCCGAGACCCTGATGCCGCTGATCCTCGCCGTCGAGAAGGCCTATGACGAAGCCAAGGCCGATCCGAACTTCGCCGAGGAGATGGCGTATCAGCGCAAGCACTACATCGGCCGGCCGAGTCCGCTCTATTTCGCCCAGCGCCTGACCGAGGAGCTGGGCGGCGCCCGCATCTACCTGAAGCGCGAGGAGCTCAATCACACCGGCTCCCACAAGGTGAACAACTGCATCGGCCAGATCCTGCTGGCCAAGCGCATGGGCAAGACCCGGATCATCGCCGAGACCGGCGCCGGCCAGCATGGCGTGGCGACGGCGACGGTGGCGGCGCTCTTCAACCTGCCCTGCACCGTCTATATGGGCGAGGTCGACATCGCCCGGCAGCAGCCCAACGTCTTCCGCATGAAGCTGCTCGGCGCCGAGGTCGTGCCGGTGAAGTCCGGCACCCGCACCTTGAAGGACGCGATGAACGAGGCGTTGCGCGACTGGGTGGCGAACGTCGAGAACACCTTCTACATCATCGGCACCGTCGCCGGCCCGCATCCCTATCCCGCGATGGTGCGCGACTTCCAGAGCGTGATCGGCGAGGAGGCGAAGCAGCAGCACCAGGAGGCGGAAGGCCGCCTGCCGGATGCACTGGTCGCTTGCATCGGTGGCGGCTCCAACGCGATGGGCCTGTTCCACCCCTTCCTCGACGACACGTCCGTGGAAATTTATGGAGTGGAGGCTGCGGGAGACGGGGTCGAGACCGGCCGCCATGCCGCCTCGATCACCGGCGGCCGCCCCGGCGTGCTGCACGGCAACCGCACCTATCTGCTGCAGGATGCCGACGGCCAGATCGCCGATGCGCATTCAATCTCGGCCGGCCTCGATTATCCCGGCATCGGCCCGGAGCATTCCTGGCTGCACGACATCGGCCGCGCCAACTACGTCTCGGCGACCGACACCGAGGCGCTGGACGCCTTCCAGCTGCTCAGCCGGGTCGAAGGCATCATCCCGGCGCTCGAGCCGGCGCATGCGCTGGCCTATGTGAAGAAGCTCGCGCCCAAGCTCGGAAAGAACAAGACCGTGATCGTCAATTTGAGCGGCCGTGGCGACAAGGACATCTTCGCCGTCGCGGAAAGGCTCGGGACCAAGCTATGACCACCCGCATCGAACGCCGCTTCGCCGATCTGAAGGCGGAAGGCCGCGCCGGCCTCGTCGTCTTCGTGACCGCCGGCGATCCCGACTACGCGACCGCGCTCGACCTGGTGAAAGCACTGCCGAGTGCCGGCGCCGACGTGATCGAGCTCGGCATGCCCTTCACCGATCCGATGGCCGACGGCCCTGCCATCCAGGCCTCGTCCTTGCGCGCGCTGAAGAGCGGCATGACCCTGAAGAAGACGCTGGCCTTCGTGACCGAGTTCCGCGCGACCGAGCAGAAGACGCCGATCGTGCTGATGGGCTACTACAATCCGATCTACGCCTATGGCGTGGAGAAATTCCTGAAGGACGCGCTGGCCGCCGGCGTCGATGGCCTGATCATCGTCGATCTCCCGCCGGAGGAGGACGCCGAGCTCTGCCTGCCGGCCTTGAAGGCCGGCTTGAACTTCATCCGCCTGGCGACGCCGACCACCGACGACCAGCGCCTGCCGACGGTGCTCAGGAACACTTCGGGCTTCGTCTATTACGTCTCGATCCTCGGCATCACCGGCACCAAGTCGGCCAGCAACATCGACATCGCCAAGGCGGTGCAGCGCCTGAAGCGCCATACCGATCTGCCGGTCGCCGTCGGCTTCGGCATCAAGACCGCCGACCAGGCGCGCGCGGTGGCCGAGCAGGCCGACGCATCGGTCGTCGGCTCGGCGATCGTCCAGCGCATCGCGGATTCGCTCGACGCCGGCGGCAAGCCGCAACCCGGCCTGAAGGAGCATGTGCTGGAGCTGGTGCGCGATCTCAGCCGTGGCGTGCGTTCGGCCGCGAAGCAGCGGAGCGCCGTGGCATGAGCTGGCTCACCAATTTCGTCCGCCCCAAGATCCGCGCGCTGGTCAAGAAGCCGGACACCCCGGACAACCTCTGGGACAAGTGCCCCTCCTGCGGCCAGATGATCTTCCACCGCGAGCTGGAAGCGAACCAGCGGGTCTGCACCCATTGCGGCCATCACCTGCGGATCGGCGTGAAGCGCCGGCTCGAGCTGATGTTCGACGACGGCCAGTATGAGCGCGCCGAGCTGCCGAAGGTCGAGCCGGATCCGCTCAAGTTCCGCGACCGCAAGCGCTACACCGAGCGGGTGAAAGAGGCGCAGTCCAAGACCGGCGAGAGCGACGCCATCATCGTCGGCTCGGGCACCATCCTCGGCGTGCCGGTCGTGGTCGCCGCCTTCAATTTCGAGTTCATGGGCGGCTCCATGGGCATGGGCGTCGGCGAGGGTCTGGTGAAGGCCGCCGACCTCGCGGTCGAGAAACGCGCCGCCTTGATCGCGATCCCGGCCTCGGGCGGTGCGCGCATGCAGGAAGGCATCTTCTCGCTGATGCAGATGCCGCGCAGCGTCATCGCGGTCGATCGCGTGAAGGAGGCGGGCCTGCCCTTCGTCGTTCTGCTGACCGATCCGACCACCGGCGGCGTCTCCGCATCCTTCGCGATGCTGGGCGACATCCATGTGGCGGAGCCGGGTGCCCTGATCGGCTTCGCCGGCCAGCGCGTGATCGAGGAGACGATCCGCGAGAAGCTGCCGGAAGGCTTCCAGCGCGCCGAATACCTCCTGGAGCACGGTATCGTCGATTTGGTGGTGCCGAGGAAGGAGCTGCGCGAGCAGCTGGCCCGTCTGATCGGCCTCTTGACCAAGCGTGAAGCGGCTTAACTTTTAGCGATAACACCTGTGAACAAGATCGCGTCGGTGAACGCGTCGCCCCAATCTTCCAGTGGACGCCCCCAGGGCAGCTCCAGCGACATCGTGCTGGAGCGGCTGAACAAGCTGCACCCCAAGCTCATCGACCTCGAGCTCGGCCGCGTGCAGCGCCTGCTGGACCGGGTCGGCAATCCGGAGAAGCAGCTGCCGCCGGTGATCCATGTCGCCGGCACCAACGGCAAGGGCTCGGTGATCGCTTACTTGCGCGCCTTTCTCGAGGCCGCCGGCTATCGGGTGCATGTCTATACCTCGCCGCATCTGGTGCGTTTCAACGAGCGCATTCGCTTGAACGGCAAGCTGATCGAAGAGCCCGCGCTCATCGACCTGCTCGAGGAATGCGAGCAGGCCAACGGCGGCCAGCAGATCACCTTCTTCGAGATCACCACGGTCGCGGCCTTCCTCGCCTTCATGCGGACGCCCGCCGACGTGATCCTGCTGGAGACCGGCCTCGGCGGCACCTTCGACGCGACCAACGTGATCGACCAGCCGCTGGCTTCCGTGCTGATGCCGATCTCCATGGATCACATGCAGTTCCTCGGCGACACTTTGGAGCAGATCGCCGCCAACAAGGCCGGCATCATCAAGCAGGGCCGTCCGGCGATCGTCGGCCGGCAGCCGGACGAGGCGCTGGCCGTCTTCGAGGCGAAGGCCAGGGAGCTCGGCGCGCCGCTCTACCGCTACGGCAAGGAGTGGTTCGTGGACGGGCTCCTGAAGGACTCGCTGCGCTTCCTCGACACCCGCGGGCCGCGCCGCTATCCGCCGCCGGGCCTCCTGGGCTCGCATCAATTCGCCAACGCCGGAACCGCGATCGCCGCGACCCGTTGGCTGGAGGGTTTCAAAATCGACGACGGTGCCATCGCGCAGGGCCTTCGCAATGTTCAATGGCCGGCCCGAATGCAGCGGCTGACCAACGGTCCGCTCACGGAAATGCTGCCGCCGGACTGGGAGCTCTGGCTCGACGGCGGTCATAACGAGGATGCCGGCCAGGTGATCGCCAACATGATCCGCGACTGGCAGGACCAGGACCGCAAGCGCGGCGCCGATCTGCGCGCCCATGCGATCTTCGGCATGCTCTCGACCAAGGACCCGGTCGCCTTCCTCAAACCGCTGGCGCCCCTGCTCGAGGACCTGAACGCCGTCGCCATCCCCGGCGACCATGCCAGCCTTTCCGCGGAGGATTGCGTGAAGGCCGGTACGGAGGTCGGCCTGATCTCCAGCGCCTTTCCCTCGGTCGAGGCGGCCCTGCGCGCGGTCGTCGATTCCCACGACGACGGCCCGGCCTGCCGCGTGCTGATCTGCGGCTCGCTCTATCTCGCCGGCACCGTGCTGGCGGAGAACGGCTAGCAGGCTGTTGAAAAAGCCTATAGCGGTCGATCTTTGGAGATGATTCACTCGAAGTGAAGAAAGCTTCTGGGGGATCAGATGCGTGGATCGGACGATCAGGCAGGATCACTATTCTCGTACGTC
>NZ_JAYRKD010000033.1:0-71190 GCF_041905885.1 Dongia sp.
TAGCGCTCGACCGCCATGGCCATCTGCGCCTCGATGATCTTCTCCAGAGCCTGACGACCCATCGGCCGATAGCCCTCCGACCAATCCAGGCCTTCCGCCTGCATTGCCTTCACGACTTCAAAAGCCAGTGGTAAACTCGTGATCGTCGCAGCTTGCTGTGGCATGGGGGTGCTCCTCTTGTGTGCTTGGCAGTTCACATCTGGAGTACCCCTTCCTTGCCCTGACACAAAATCTCTTACGTCACCGGCGCCGCGTCGCACCGGACATGATGCGCGGATGGTGGTATAATCGGAGCGTTGTTTGACATCGTGAATACCGCATCGAAAGCGCGAGCAAAGAACCTGATCCGGGAACGCGGTGTTCGCGCGATCGAACAGACCACTTCAGAACCTTTACCTGCCTTTACGGGGGAAGATAAGCTTCGTCCTCTCGTGCAACGGACAAGGCTTTTGTTGTCAGAGGCTTGATGTCCTTTCGATGCCTCCAGAACGAGGGCAGCCGTAAAGGTGGTTGCGGGTTGTGCCGGCGGGCGGCTCACCCGGTCGTCGGGCGTTTGCGCCTCGCGCGGGATTGGGCGCTCTGGGCGAGCAGGGCGGTGACCGTCGCATCCTCGACCTGTTCGAAGTCCTTGTAGAACTGGCCGACGCCGCCGAAGTCGTCCGGCTGGTGCAGGCAGAGGATATCGTCGGCCTCGCCGGCGAGCGCGGCGAGCGTCTCCGGCGGTGCGACCGGCACCGCCAGGATGATCGCGTGCGGGCGGCGGCGACGGGTGGCGCGCAGCGCGGCGCGCATGGTGGCGCCGGTGGCAATTCCGTCATCCACCAGGATGGCGGTACGGCCGCGGACTTCCAGAGGGGCGCGCCCGCCGAGATAGAGCCGCCGCCGGCGCTCGATCTCTTCGAGCTGCTTCGCCGCTTCCGCTTTCAGATAATCATCGCCCGACCCGAGCTCGGCCTGAATCTCCGCGTTGACGGCCAGCTCGGGATGATCGCCGTCGGCGATCGCGCCCAGCGCCAGCTCGCGGTGCCAGGGCACACCGATCTTGCGCACCAGCACGATGTCGAGCGGCGCCTTCAGCTGCTCGGCGACGGCATAGCCGACCGGAACGCCGCCGCGGGGCAGGGCCAGCACGATCGGGTCCTGCAACTTCCGCTGCGCCAGCTGGTCGGCGAGCAGCCGTCCGGCCTGGATGCGATCCCGGAAGATCATGGGCTCTCCCGACGCCGGGCCTGCGGCGGATCTAGCGCGTGGCGAGGACGTTGAGGTAGGCGATGATGTCGTCGATCTCGCTGCGCGACAGGTTGAAGTTCGGCATCGGCGGATGCGGATCGGCGAGCCAGGCCTTGAGCCAGCCTTCCGGGTTCGGCCGCCGCGCGATGGTCTCCAGCGCGGGCGCCCCGTCGCTCGCGACTCCGGTGCCGAGCCCATGGCAGCTGCCGCACCAGTGGCGCACCAGCCAGAAGCCGCTCCTGGCATCGCCGTCGGCCAAAGCCACGCTCGACGCCGTCGCGAGCAATGCCGCGATGGCGAGACCCGCCCGGCGCTGCGTCATTCCGCCTCCCCATCCGCGTCATAGGCGGGATCGGCGATGAGAATGTCGTAGACCATCTCGGCGGTGGGGCTGAGGCCCTCGGCGTTGAGGCGCGGGTCTTCCCGGCCGCCGCCGAGCCACTTCAAGGCCTGCTCGATCTCGGCATAGGTCGCCCCGCTGGCGAGGATCGCGGCGATCGTGCCGTCCTCGAGCTCGCCGACCAGATGCGCGATGTCCTTGCGCTCCAGATGCTGCATCCGCGGTTCGCTGTTCGCTGTCATTGCCGTCTCCATCAGCGCGTTTCCCCGATGCAAGCCGAAGCCTGCCGCCGCCGCTTTGACGCCGGTCAAATCCGGGGCGCCGCCCGCGGACTAGATCCAGATGATCTTCGCCGGGTTCCGCACCGGGCCGTCCGGGCGGCGCTTCGGATGCCCGATGACGACCGGCGCCACGGGATGCAACACGGCCGGGATCCCGAGCTGGCGCTTGACGTCATCCTGCGCCAGCCAGGGCCGGGCGAAGCCGATCCAGCATGATCCCAATCCCGCCGCATGCGCCGCCAGCATCAGATTCTCCGCGGCCAGGCAGCAATCCTCGGTCGATTGGCTTTCCTGATCCGTCGCGCAGACGACCACCAGGGCAGCGGCGCCGTGGAACAGCTCGAAATGCGGATCGAGCGCATGGCTGCGCAGCGGCGAATCCGCGAGCAGGAACTGCAGCGCGGCCTTCTGCGCCTGGGTCGAGAGCTCATGCAGGCGCTGCCTTCCGAGCAGGACGGCGAAGGCCCAGGGCTGCCGGTTCATGGCGCTCGGCGCCAATGCGGCAGCCTCGACCAGCCGCTCGACGTCCTGCCTGGAGACGGCCTGGTCGGTGAACTCCCGGCAGGCTCGGCGCGTGCGCAGTCCCTCTAGCAAGTCCATCTTTGCCTCGCTGCTCCTACATCTCGTCGCCCATGCCCGGCATGCCCATGCCGGCAGGCTTGCGCTCCGGTTTCTCGGACACCAGGACCTTGGTCGTGATCAGCAGCCCGGCGACCGATGCGGCGTGCTGCAGCGCCAGCCGCATCACCTTGGTCGGATCGATGATCCCGGCCTTGACCATGTCGACATAGACGCCCTTCTGGGCGTCGAAGCCGAGCGCCGGGTCGGCGTCCTCCAGCAGCTTGCTGATGATCACGGCGCCATCCTTGCCGGCGTTCTCGGCGATGGTGCGGGTCGGCGCCTGCAGGCTCCGCTTCACGATGTCGAGGCCCATGCGCTGGTCGTCGTTCTCCGGATTGACGGCGTCGATCGCGGAAGCCGCATAGAGCAGGGCGATGCCGCCGCCGGCGACGATGCCTTCCTCGGCGGCGGCGCGGGCCGCGTGCATCGCATCGTCGACCCGGTCCTTGCGCTCGCGCACCTCGAGCTCGGTCGCGCCGCCGACCCGCACCACGGCGACGCCGCCGGAGAGCTTGGCCAGCCGCTCCTGGAGCTTCTCGCGGTCGTAGTCCGAGGTGGTTTCCTGGATCTGCTTGCGGATCTGGGTGCAGCGGGCGTCGATGTCGGCGCGCTTGCCCTTGCCGCCGATGATAGTGGACGTATCCTTGGTCGCGATCACGCGCCGCGCCGAACCCAGCATCTCGACGGTCACGGCCTCCAGCTTGATTCCGATCTCCTCGCTGATCATCTGGCCGCCGACCAGGATCGCGATGTCCTCGAGCATGGCCTTGCGCCGGTCGCCGAAGCCGGGGGCCTTCACCGCGACGATCCGCAACCCGCCGCGCAGCTTGTTCACCACCAGCGTGGTCAGGATCTCGACGTCGAGGTCCTCGGCGATCACCATCAGCGGCCGGCCGCTCTTGATCACGGATTCCAGCAACGGAATGAAGGACTGGAGATTGGAGATCTTCTTCTCGTAGACCAGGATCAGCGGCTCATCGAGCTCGCAGCTCATCTTCTCCGGGTCGGTCACGAAGTAGGGCGAGAGGTAACCGCGATCGAACTGCATGCCTTCGACGATCTCCACCTCGGTTTCCAGCGATTTCGCCTCCTCGATGGTGATCGCGCCTTCCTTCCCGACCTTGGCCATGGCGTCGGCGATCATCTCGCCGATATCGCGGTCGCCGTTCGCGGAAATGGTGGCGACCTGGGAAATGTCCTCGTGGCCCGACACGGTCTTCGAGCGCGCCTGAATGGCCTTCACCGCCGCTTCGACCGCGAGATCGATTCCGCGCTTCACCTCCATCGGATTGAAGCCCGCGGCGGTCGCCTTGACGCCGTCGCGGACCATGGCCTGCGCGAGCACCGTTGCCGTGGTGGTGCCGTCGCCGACCAGGTCGCCGGTCTTGACCGCGGCTTCCCGGACCACTTCCGCGCCCATCGCCTCGACCGGATCCTCAAGCTCGATCGACTTCGCGACCGTGACGCCGTCGTTGCTGACCCGCGGCCCGCCGAAGCCCTTCTTGATCAGCACCGTCCGGGCGCGCGGGCCCAGCGTGGTCTTCACCGCGTCGGCGAGCACATCGATGCCGTGCAGCATGCGCTCCTGCGCACTGCGCCCGAATTGCACTTCCGTGAATGGCATGGCTGGTTCCTTCTCGTGAGGCTCAGGTGGCGGCCCAGAGCTCGCGCAGCTCGTGCGGCATGATCTTGATGACCTTGGCGACCTCTCCGGAATCGATCCGCCGCCACATGACGTTGAAGACCGACCGTGCCGCCAGCTCCGGCTCGGCGGCGAGACGCGGCGGCAGCCGATCGCTCAGATGGTCGAGGAAGTCGCGCAGGTGCCGCTCATACGTCGGCGTCTTGGCCGGGTGCCAGCCCTCGTAGAACACCCCGCGCAGCAAAATCGGCAACTGCGCGCCGAGATGCACGGCGTTCTCCGGCCCGAGCCGATCCCGCAGCGCATGGAAGACCGCCTTGAGCGCCCCATAGGCGTCCTCGCGGCTGTCCAGGCCGGATTCTTCCATCAGTTCCTTCAGCCAGAGATTGGTCTCGTGCAACGTCTTTTCGAACACCGCAAGGCCGGTCGATGACATCGTTGCCTCTTATCGGTTCAGAGCGGGATCGCCGATTCCAGATGCCCCGGCAGGTCCTGCATGGGAATCTTGGTCAGGTCCTTGTCGATCTCCGCGACCAGCAGGGCCTTTGCCTTCTGCCCGAGCGACTTGCGCAAATCGCTCAACATGTGCGGCGGGGCGACCACGACCAGGCGGTCGTAGGATTTCTCGACCGCTTTCTGCTCGACGAAGCGTGCGACGTCCTTGGCGAAATTGGCGGCTGCCGTCCGCCGCGGGTCGTGCTTGGGCTCGACCGCATGCCGGGCCTTGCCGACGCTCTCGATGCTGCGGGACGGTCGATCGGAACCGAGGTCGCGGCTGTGATGCGAGGTGTCGGGATTGTGGAACGTGCCCTGGTCCACGCCGACCAGGCGCTCGTTCGGATTCTCCTGTGCGAAGATCTTCGCCTGGGCTGCATCGGCGATCACAATCCAAGTCCGGCGGCGATGTGGCATAGCTGATCCTCCTGAAGGCCTCGCCAGTTTCAGGGGAGATTGAACCCCGGCCGAAAAGGCGACCTTGACCGATATCAATGAGCCCTTTCGGCTGCGACTTTGATGGAGGTCAAACCATCGATCCGCGCCTTCCCGTAGGCTCGATGCGCGGAATCGCTCCGCAGGCCGGGCATCCCGATGGATCGAGCGCTGCTGGAGAAGCATCTCGCGATGGCGGAAAGAAACGTGCGGCGCGGCGCCGAGCATCTGGAGCGGCAACGCGCCCTGGTGGCCAGACGCGAGAGCCTCGGCCGTCCTTTGCCCACCGCCTGCGAGCTCCTGGAGATGTTCGAGGAGTTGCAGGTCGAACACGTCGCGCATCGCGACCGGCTCTTCGCCCCGTCGGCGCACTGGTCCCGCATGCATTGAAGGCGGTGAGGCCGGGCGGCAGTGTGGTCTGTGCGGGGATTCACATGAGCGACATCCCGGCGATGCCCTAGGCGCTGCTCTGGGGCGAGCGCGAGATCGCCTCGGTCGCGAATCTCACGCGCCGGGACGGCGAGGAGTTCCTCGCGCTGGCGCCGAGGATTCCGATCCGGACCGCGACCACTGGCTATGCCTTGGCCGATCCCAACCGCGCCCTGGCCGATCTCCGGCAGGGACGATTGAACGGCGCTGCGGTGCTCCGGACTTCGGCCGACTGACGCTTCTCTAGGAAGCTGCGGCGCGCTCTTCCTTCTCGGCGGCGGCGATATGGCGCTTCACCTGCAGGAATCGTTCCGGGTCGACCGAGATGGAGTCTATGCCGCAGGAGACCAGGAATTCCGCGAAGTCCGGATGATCGCTCGGCGCCTGGCCGCACAGCCCGACCTTGATGCCGCCCGCATGGGCCTCGGCGATCGCATGGGCGATCATCCATTTCACGGCCTCGTTCCGCTCGTCGAACAAGGGAGCGAGCAGCTCGGAATCGCGGTCCACGCCGAGCGTCAGCTGGGTGAGATCGTTGCTGCCGATCGAGAAGCCGTCGAAGCGGTCGGCAAACTGCCGGGCGAGGATGACGTTGGCGGGTATCTCGCACATCATGTAGACCTCGAGCCCGTTCGTGCCGCGCTTCAATCCATTCGCCGCCATGACGCCGAGCACCTGGTCGGCCTCGTCGAGCGAGCGGCAGAAGGGAATCATCACGATCACGTTGCGGAAGCCCAGCTGCTCGCGCAGGCGGCGCAGCGCCCGGCATTCGAGCGCGAAGCCGTCAAGATAGCGCGGCGAGTAGTAGCGGCTGGCGCCGCGGAAGCCCAGCATCGGGTTCTCCTCCGCGGTCTCGAAACCGGCGCCGCCGAGCAGGTGCGCGTATTCGTTGGTCTTGAAATCGCTGGTGCGGACGATGACCGGGGCCGGATGGTGGACCGCCGCGATCTTGGCCAAGGCGCAGGCGAGGTTCTCCACGAAGTATTCCGACTTGTCCGCATAGCCGCGGGTGAGCCGTTCGATCTCGGCGGCGACCGTGGGATCCTTGATCTCCGGGAAATGCGCCAGCGCCATCGGGTGAACCCGGATCTGGTTCGCGATCACGAACTCCATGCGGGCCAGCCCGACGCCGTCACTCGGCAGCCGCCACCAGCGCGATGCCGAGGCGGGATCGGCCAGGTTGATCATCACCTTGGTCCGGGTGGCGGGAATGGTCCCGAGCGCGATATCCTCGACGGTGAATTTCGCTGCGCCCCGGTAGATGTAGCCCTGGTCGCCTTCGGCACAGGAAACCGTGACGGTCTCGCCGTTGCGCAGGGTCGCGGTCGCGTTGCGGGTGCCCACCACGGCCGGCAGGCCGAGCTCGCGGCTGACGATCGCCGCATGCGAGGTCCGTCCGCCGTGATCGGTGACGATCGCCGCGGCGCGCTTCATCACCGGCACCCAGTCGGGGTCGGTGGTCGCGGTCACCAGGATCGACCCGTCCACGAACTTATGGATATCGCCGGGGCCTTCGATCACGCAAACCGGCGCCACGGCGACGCTGTCGCCGATGCTGAGACCTTTGAGCAGGCATTCGCCTTTCGACTGGATCTTGTAGTTGCGCAGGGTCGCGGCGGTCTTGTGCGACTGGACCGTCTCCGGCCGGGCCTGGACGATGAAGATCTCTCCGCTCTCGCCGTCCTTGGCCCATTCGATATCCATGGGGCGGCCGTAGTGGCGCTCGATCGCCTGGCCCCAGCGCGCGAGGGAAAGGATCTCGCCGTCCGAAAGCACGAAGGCCGCGCGCTCGGCCTCGGTGGTCGCGACTTCCTCCGTCGTCGCCGCCTGGTGGCCGGTCGCATAGACCATCTTCCGGCTCTTCTGCCCCAGCGCGCGTTCGATGATCGGCGCGAGGTTCGGGCTCGAGAGGAACGGCTTGTAGATCTCGTATTCGTCGGGATCGACCGAGCCCTGGACCACCAGCTCGCCGAGGCCCCAGGCGGCGTTGATCACCACCACCTTGTCGAAGCCGGTCTCGGTGTCGAGCGTGAACATGACGCCCGAGCTGCCCAGGTCGGACCGCACCATGCGCTCGATGCCGATCGAAAGCGCGACATCCAGATGGCCGAATCCCTTGGCGACGCGGTAGACGATCGCCCGGTCGGTGAAGAGCGAGGCAAAGCAGCGCCGGCAGGCATCGAGCAGCGCCGCCTCGCCGCTGATGTTGAGGAAGGTCTCCTGGGCGCCGGCGAAGCTGGCGTCGGGCAGATCCTCCGCGGTGGCGCTCGAGCGGACCGCCACCGCGATGTCGGTCTTGCCGCAGCGCCGGCCCAGTTCGGCATAGCCGTCTCGGATCGCCGCGGCGGTCTCGGCCGGCCACTCGCCCTTCAGGAAGGCGGCACGGACGGCCTGGCCCGCGTCGCCCAGGTCGTCGCCGGATGCCGAGACGCGGGAGAGTTCCGCCTCGATCACTTTCGCCAGCCCGTTATGCGCGACGAAGCGGCGATAGGCGGTGGCGGTGGTGGCAAATCCCGGCGGCACCCGGACGCCCAGCGTCCCCAGATTGCCCAGCATCTCGCCGAGCGACGCGTTCTTGCCGCCGACACTGGAGACATCGACGTTGCGAACTTGATCGAGCCAGAGGATCAGCGCCTTGGAGTCCGGCATGGAGATCTCAGTGCTTGCTATTGGGCTTGGCGTCGCGCGCGACCGAGGTCACGCGAAAGGTGAGGTCGGCCCCGGAGAGGTCGCGCACGGTCAGATACTCGCCGGGCGAAAAAGTGTGGTCGCCGAAATGGAAGATCGCCTCATCATCGCGCTCCCCGAAGGAGAAGCACCAGAGGCTCTGGTTGCGATGGACGAGACGCCCGTGCTTGGGATCCTTGTCGCCCCAGAACTCCTCCACCACGGCGCGGTCCCGATCGGACCTGTAGGCGGTCGCGTCGAGCCGTCCGGCGCGGTCCAGCGGCGCATGCAGCAGGTAGCCATGATGGGGGCTTCCCTCCGGAAACTCGGGATTCCGCGCCAGTTCCATGCGGATCGTGCTCCACGTCATTTGGCCCTCCTTGCGACGGCTCCGACGCGTGCCGGGCGGATGCCGAAAATGCCGGATGCCAGATTGATCGGAGGGCACGAGATGCGCTTTGATAGCGATCAAAGCGGCAACTTGCCACGCCGGGCCTGACGCCAAGCCAGCCGGCGCAGTAAGGTGAGGGACGGCGCCAATCGGGGAACATGCGTGACCGGCCAGGACCAGAACTCGGCGGCGATCGAAGGCGATGATGGACTGCTGCTGGCGCTTGAAGGCGGCCGGATCGGCACTTGGCGCTATCTGGCGGCGGATCGGCGCTTCCAGCTTTCCGGCCGGGCGCGACAGCTGCTCGGGCTGGGTCGCGCCGACGCGGATCTGAACGAATTCCTGATGCTGGTGCATCCGGATCAACGGAAAGAGATCGAATCGGCGTTCCGCCAGATCGACGGCGACTGGGCTTGCGATATCGATTTCAGGAACGGCCTCGGCCGATGGTTTCGCATCCGCGGTGCGGCGCCCGCCAGCGGCGGCGAGGCCCGCGGCATCCTGGTCGATATTCTCCGGCGCAAGGACCATGAGGAATCGGTCAGCCGGCTGGCCGCGATCGTGGCCTCGTCGGACGACGCCATTGTCGGCGAGACGCTGGACGGGATCATCACGGATTGGAATCGCGGGGCGGAGCAGATCTTCGGCTATCCGCCGCAGGAGGTCCTCGGCAAGTCGGTCTCGATCCTGCTCCCCGGGGATCACGCCGGCGAGACCGAACGCATTCTAGAGCGCATCCGGCAAGGCGAGCGGGTCGAGCATTTCGAGACGCAAAGAAGGCGCAAGGACGGCAGCGTGATCGAGGTCTCGGTGACCGTCTCCCCGGTCTGGGACGCGGCCGGCCGCCTGGTCGGTGCGTCGAAGGTGGCGCGCGATGTTTCCGCCGCGAAAATTGCGGAAAAGGCGCTGGCCGAGCGCGAGGCCCACCTTCAATCCGTCCTCGACACCGTGCCCGACGCGATGATCGTGATCGACACCAAGGGCATCATGCAGTCGTTTAGCGCCACCGCGGAGCGCCTGTTCGGCTACCGCGCGGCGGAAGCCATCGGCCAGAACGTGAGGATCCTGATGCCGACGCCCTATCACGAGAGCCATGACGGCTACCTGCGGCGCTACATGACGACCGGCGAACGCCGGATCATCGGGATCGGCCGCATCGTGGTCGGACGGCGCAAGGACGGCTCGACCTTTCCCATGGAGCTTTCGGTCGGCGAGATGAGCGTCGGCGACCGCCGCTTCTTTACCGGATTCGCCAGGGACCTGACCGAACGGCAGGAGGCGCAGCAGCGGCTGCAGGAGCTCCAGTCCGAGCTCATCCACATGGCGCGGTTCACCGCCCTCGGCGAGATGGCCTCGACGCTGGCCCATGAGCTGAACCAGCCGCTGACCGCGGCCGCCAGCTACCTCAACGGCGCAAGGCGCCTCCTGGACCAGAACCAGCCGGGCGGGCTGCCGATGGTGCGCGATGCGGTCGACCGCGCCGCGCAGCAGGCCTTGCGCGCCGGGCAGATCATCCGCCGGCTCCGGGAGTTCGTGGCCCGGGGCGAGGCCGAGCCGAAGATCGAAAACCTGGTGAAGCTGATCGAGGATGCCAGCGCCCTGGCGCTGGTCGGCGCGAAGGAAACCGGCGTCCGCGTCAGCTTTCGCTTCGACCCCTCCGTGCAGTTCGTGCTGGCCGACAAGGTGCAGATCCAGCAGGTGCTATTGAACCTGATCCGGAACGCCATCGAAGCGATGCTGGAGCTGCAGCGCCGCAACCTCACGGTTTCCACGGAACGCCTGGATGGGGAGACGGCGGTGGTGGCCGTGGCCGATACAGGCCCGGGCATTGCCGCGGAGATCAGGGACCAGCTGTTCCAGCCCTTCGTTTCGACCAAGCATCACGGAATGGGCGTCGGCCTGTCGATCTCCAGGACCATCATGGAATCCCATGGCGGCCGAATCTGGGTCGAGAATAATCCGGAGGGTGGCGCCATATTCAAGTTGACGCTGAAGACCGTCGAACCCGAGGAGATTGATGATGGTCGCTAATGCCGTGGTCCACGTCATTGACGATGACGAGAGCGTGCGCCATGCGCTGGCCTTCCTGCTGGCGACCTCCGGGATTCCGGTCCGAGTGCATGAGAGCGGGGACGCCTTCCTCGAAACCGTCGATGGCCTCCAGCCCGGCTGCATCCTGACCGACATTCGCATGCCGGGAATCGACGGTCTGGCGCTGCAGCGCCGGCTCGCCGAGCTTGGGATCAATCTTCCGGTCATCGTCATGACCGGTCACGGCGACGTGCCGATGGCGGTCGAAGCGATGAAATGGGGAGCCGTCGACTTCATCGAGAAGCCGTTCGACGACGCCGTGCTGCTGAAAGCGATCCAGACGGCGCTCGACCGCTACAGCGAGCAGGGCCAGCGCGAGTACGAAGCCGCGCAGATCACGGCCAAGGTCAACGGATTGTCGATCCGGGAACGCCAGGTGCTGGACGGGTTGATTGCCGGGCGGGCCAACAAGACGATCGCCCATGATCTGGAGATCAGCCCGCGGACGGTGGAGATCCACCGCGCCAATGTCATGACCAAGATGGGGGCGGGCAGCCTTTCGGAGCTGGTCCGAATGGCGCTGCTCGCGGGCCTCATTCCGCCCAAATAGCCGCCTGCACGCCTTGCGCCAAATCAAAGCCGGTGCCACGACCGGCGTTAGACTGCGACCGTTCCGCGACGATGCGGCGGATTGCGGAAGAAGGCGCAATGCCCGGCACCTGGGTTGTATTTATCGTCGACCGCGATTCGGCGGTCAGAGATTCGCTTCGCTTCAGCATCGAGCTCGATGGAATGAATGCGCGCACCTGCGGCAGCGGCCGGGAGCTGCTGGAGCACCCGGAGCTCGACAACGGCTGCTGTGCGGTCATCGATGGAAGGACGCTGGGTCATGACGGTGCCGAAGTCGCGACCGAGCTTCAGGCGCGGCGTCACATCCTGCCGCTCATTCTCATCCTGGACCACGTAAGCCAGCGCCCGCTGTCCCGCCTGATCGACCTGGACCTCTTCCATGTCGTGCAGAAGCCGGTCCTGGATGATGCGTTGCTGCGCTGCGTGCGGGCGGTGCGCCGGTTTGAAGGTTCCGGCGCCTCCGCCTCGACCTGAATACTAGGCGTAGAGCTCTTCGAGCGTGGCGACGTTCTTGATCTCAATCTGCCGGGCGGTCGGCAGGGCGATGTGGCCCTGGCGTTCCAGCTGCGAGAGACTCCGCGACACCGTCTCGATGGTGAGACCGAGGTAGTCGCCGATGTCGGTGCGGGTCATGGCCAGGCTGACGATGTCCTTGCGGCTCGAGTTCTTGGTCCATTCGACCAGAAAGGAGGCGACGCGCTCCAGGGCGCTGCGCCGGCTCAGGACCATCGCATGCTCCTGTGCCTTCGCCAGGCGGCCCATCGCATAGGAAAACAGCTGCTGCGGGACCGCCATCGCCCCCTGCTTGTCGCTGGTCAGCTTGACCTGCTGGTAGCAGTGGAGGGTGCAGTCGGTCACCGCCTCGGCGCCGAAGCTGCGCGCCTCAGCCAGGTCGAAGCCGAAGACTTCGCCCTCGCCGTAGAAGGCATCGATCTGGCGCCGGCCATCCGACAGGAAGCGGCAGGTGCGCACCACGCCGGAGACGACCCGATAGAATACCTTGGCGTCGTCACCTTCCGCGTAGATTTCCTGGTTGGGCTCGAAGTGGAGCACCGTCCCCTTCGCGAGTTCGTCTTCGGAGCCACTGTCCGCCGGAAGACGCGACAGCACGGCGGCGGCGGTGATGGCGGAGCGGTCCATGGCGATCGCGTTCTGGGCAAGCATCGTAGCCTCCTGTTCATTCGGTGACCCAAGCTGTAGCAGTTGCGCACAGCCGCCAGAATCCGCTCGGACCCTAAGGATTTCCCCCTAAGGGCCAGCCCTAGGTAGTTTCCCATAGTGCGCTAAACCCAAGCAATTCCAAGTGTTTACGTGATTCTTTCGCGCGGCGGGCGCAGCGGTCATCGGCGACCCGGCCGGACCCGCGCCCGGTGTTGATTGCCGTCAAAGCGGACTTGCGGCTTGGCCCGGATTCTCCCGCGCTCTCCCTGAGCAAACCGAGCAACGCGAGGCGCTGATGACCTACCGCAGAATTCTAGCCGCGATCAGCGGCGGCTCCGCGTCTCAGGCGACGACCGATGTCGCCTGCTGGTTGGCGAAGACCTTCGCGGCGAATGTCGAGGGCTTCCACGTCAAGTGGGATGCGGTCGCGATATCGGCGATGACCACCGGGATGCTTGGTCTGTCGATCGACGGCATCGCGCTTGAGCAATTGGTCGCCGAATCGGAGACCGCGGCGCGCCGTGCGGGTGACACTTTCCGCGGCCGGGCTGAGAAGATGGGCCTGGTGCCGTTTGCGGGCGACCGCAAGGTGCCGTCATTCGGCTGGCGCGTCGCCAAAGGCCCCGCGCCCGAGCTCGTCGCCCGCGAGGCCATTCTTTATGACCTGGTCGTGCTCGGCCGCTCGGACCGCGTGCTCGACGAGCCCTCGTCCCATGCCATCGAAGAGACTCTGACCAAGTCCGGCCGGCCGGTCCTGCTGACGCCTTCGACGGCGCCCACCGAGATCGGCCAGCATGCGGCGATCGGCTGGAACGGCTCGGCGCAGGCGGCGCGCGCCGTCACCGCCGGCCTGCCGCTGCTGAAGCGGGCGGAGAAAGTCACCGTCATCACGATCGGAAAGGAGTGGTCAGCCGGCTCGGCTGCGATCATCGACTTCCTGGCCTGGCACGGGGTCGAGGCCCATCACCTGGAACATGCAAGGGAAGGCGGTCGTGCCGCCGGTGCCCGGCTGATCGAACAGGCGGAGACGACCGGCGCCGACCTGTTGGTGATGGGTGCTTTCGCGCATGCCCCATGGCAGGAAGCCCTGTTCGGCGGCGCCTCACGGGAAGCGCTCAAGACCAGCAGCCTGCCGATCCTGCTCGCCCACTGAGGATCGGCTCCATTGAGGATCGGTGACGGAGCCGCGTAGCTGTCACATCATGCACATCGACTGCGGCAGCACCCAGCTCGCCTTCTCCTGCTGATCCGGCGTCAGCGCGTGGAATAGCTTGAGTGCAGCGTCTCTCGTGGTCTTCATCGCATCGAGATGCGATTCCATGGCCTGGATGTGCAGGTCGTAGGCCTGATCGAAGGGCAGCTTGTCCTGCCACATCGCACTCATCATGGTCTGGTGGGTGGACAACATCTGTCCGCTGCGCGCCTTGATCGCCGCGGCGTAAACGTCCCAGGCAGGCTCCTGTGCCGGCGTGATCGCAAGTTCAGAATGGATATAGGCCAGCTGGCCATCCAGCCAGGCCGACGCCGACCGCTGATAGTCGCTGTCGGAGGCAGCGCCCATCATCGATCCCGCCATCATCGGGCAGCCGCGCATCATGCCGAAGCCCATCATCCCCGGCCCGTAACCGTTCGGCCCGCCGCCGCCCCACATCATCATGTTCCGGCCGGGCCATTGAGAGGAGGGCTGATCCTGCGGTTCCGACTGGCCAAGGGCCGGGGTCGCGATCGCGAGGGCGGCGATGACGACGGAGGCCAGGAGTGTCTTGCTGGGCATGGCGCTGCTCCTTGGAGAGGACGACAGGTCAGACGATCCGCCAAGGGCCATCCCACCGCTTTGATTTTCGTCAACGCCCGCGGTTGGGGACGGAACAAGAGTGTCTCCGTCGGGCGCTGCCGGAGAACGTCCATGTCGAAGATGTATGCGCGCGGCGACAGCGTCTTCCTGCTGGAAGTGAATTAGGCAAGAGACTGGATCGATGTTACCGCGTACATATGCCATCGCGACCGTCCTGTTGGCATTCCTCACGCTTGTGCCACCGGCGGCCGCTCAGGATAGCCGGCAAGCCGCCAACGCGCTGCTCGCGGCGAGCGAGCTGGGTGACACGCCGCAGGCCGATCCCGGCTTCTGGCGGCTGCAAGGCGCCATCGCGCTTTATCGCGACCTCGCGGCGAAGGGCGGCTGGCCCATTTTGCCGGCCGGCCCGAAGCTCGCGCGCGGCGACAGCGGCCCCCGGGTCGAAGCCCTGCGGCGCCGCCTGGTCGCGAGCGACGACCTTGCCGCCGAACTGCAGCGCGGCGATTTCGACCCGGTGCTGGAGCAGGCCGTGCAAGCCTTCCAGGCGCGCCACGGGTTGCAGACCGACGGCGTCGTCGGGCCGAAGACCCTGGCGGCGCTGAACGTGCCGGTGCAGCAGCGGCTGGACATCATGGTCGCCAATCTCGGCCGGCTGCAGCGCCAGAACCGCGATTGGGGCCGGCGCTACATCGCCGTCAACATCGCCGCCGCCACCTACCGGCTGGTGATCGACGGCCATACGGTTTTCGAGCGCCCGGCGGTGGTGGGCAAGCCGAGCTGGCCGACGCCGGTCCTGGACAGCGTGATCGATCGCATCGAGTTTCACCCTTACTGGCGCATCCCGACCAGCATCGCCGACGGCGAAGTCTGGCCCAAGCAGGAGGCCGACCCGGGCTATTTCGCGCAGCAGGGCATTCGCATCGTCGGCAGCGGGCTGGTCCAGGATCCCGGCCCGCGCAACCCGCTCGGCGTCGTGAAGTTCGTGTTCGACAACCCCTACAGCGTCTATCTTCACGACACCTCGGCTCCGGGCTTGTTCGCCCGGGCCTATCGCTTCCTCAGTCACGGCTGCGTCCGCGTGTCCGATGCGGCCGCCCTGGCCCGTGCGCTGCTGGCGCCGGACCCGCAATGGCCGGAGGCGCGGGTGGACGCGGCCATCGCCGGCGGCGCCAACCAGGACGTCGTCCTGCGCCACCCGATTCCGCTGCACATCGTCTATGACACCGCTTGGGTCATGGAGGACGGCACGATCCAGTTCCGCGACGACGTCTACCACGGGGACTTCAGCCAGCAGGCGTCGGTATCGCCGAGCCTGGACGAGGCGAGCGCGCAGGTTGCCGGGTTGGGCATCCCGCCCGGCGGCTGCCGAGGTTAGTGAAGCCGGGCACGGCAAACCGGCGCCCGGATTGCTATATTTCTTCTCTCTATATCAATATCTTAGATGGATCCGGAAAAAGCCGGCGGGTGTTGTCGATTCTCCCGATCCCCGTTCGACGTTCTGATACCAGGCCGGTGAGGCCGGTTCAGACCTGGATTCCACTGTGAGAGGACAAGCCATGACCATCGCCAAGAACACGATCTGCGTCTGGTACGACAAGGACGCCGAGGCGGCCGCCCGCTTCTACGCCGCGACCTTTCCGAACAGCAGCGTCAACGGCGTCCACAAGGCGCCGAGCGATTATCCCTCCGGCAAGGCGGGCGACGTGATCACGGTCGATTTCACGGTCTGCGGCATTCCCTGCGTCGGCCTCAACGGCGGCTCCTACTTCAAGCAGACCGAGGCCTTCTCCTTCATGATCTCGACCGAGGACCAGGCGGAGACCGACCGCTACTGGAACGCCATCGTCGGCAACGGCGGGCAGGAGAGCGCCTGCGGCTGGTGCAAGGACAAGTGGGGCGTCAACTGGCAGATCACGCCGCGCGTGCTGCTGGAAGCGATGGCCGCCGGCGGCGCCGAAGCCAAGCGCGCCTTCGACGCGATGATGCACATGAAGAAGATCGACGTCGCCAAGATCGAGGCGGCGCGGCGCGGCTCTTAAGCCACGCCGAGCTCCGCATCGACCGCATCCGCAAGCTGTCCCAAAGTGGCGAAGTGGAAATGCGGCTTGGTCATGGCCTTGGGCTTCGGCGTGCCGCCGAAGCCGGCCTGGCCCTGGCGGCGCTCGATCCAGCAGGTGGTGTAGCCGAGCTCGACCGCGACGCCGATGTCGTGGTGCTGGCTCTGCGCGACGTGCAGGATTTCCGACTGCTTGTAGCCATGCGCCGATTGCCGGCCCTGGTTGAAGGCGAAGAACTGCGGGTTCGGCTTGGCGCAGCCGGTGTCGTCGCAGGTGACGCTGTCGTGGAACGGGTTGCCGAGGGTCTCGGAATAGGCCGAGAAGGCGGTGCGGTCGGCATTGGTCATGGCGACCAGCCGGAAGCGCTTCCTGAGCCTGGCGAGCGCTGCCGCGGAATCGGCAAAGGCCGGCAGGCGCAGGATGGCGAGCTGGAAGGCATCGGCCGTCGCTTCGTCGCGCACCAGATCGAGCTCGGCGGCGAGCGAGAGATAGACATGGTTGAAGGATTCCGAGGTGCGGCCGTGAAACTTGTCCCGGGCGCGGACATAGGGCTCGAAGATCGCGTCGTCGCTGGCGGCCTTCGCCTTCGGCCCACCCAGCGCCCGCACGGCATTGAGCACGCCGGCCTCGAAGTCGATGCAGGTGCCGACGATGTCGAAGGTCATGACCTTGAAATCCGAGATCTTCATGGGGCTCCTCTGTGCGCGCGGGAATGCGCGGGAAGCAGGGGACAGCGGACCAATGAACCACGCAACCGGAAAAGAAGGGCCGGCACCATTGAGTCGCGGCGGCGAGTCATGGGAGGATCGGCGCCATCCTCCGAATCTCTCCGCATGAGAACCAGACCATGTGCGACACCTTCGTGATCCGCAGCCGGCTGGCGCAGTCCGGCCGCACCACCCTCGCCAAGAATTCAGACCGCGAGCCCAATGAAGCGCAGTATCTGACGCGCAGCGAAGCTGCCGATCACGCGCCGGGCAGCACCGTCCGCTGCACCTACATCGAGGTGCCGCAGGTGGCGCATACCCATGCCCTGCTGGGCTCGCGGCCCTGGTGGATGTGGGGTTTCGAGCACGGCGTCAATGAACACGGGCTCGCGATCGGCAACGAGGCCGTGTGGTCGCGGGTGCCGGGTTCGCTGGAGCCGGGGCTGCTGGGGATGGATCTCTTGCGCCTCACCTTGGAGCGTGCGGCATCCGCCGATGAAGGCCTCGCGGTGATGACCGCCCTGCTGGAGCAATACGGGCAGTCGGGCAGCACGTCCGCAACGCGGCAGACCACCTATCACAACAGCTTCATCATCGCCGATGCCACCGATGCCTGGATCCTGGAAACCGCCGGCCGGCATTGGGCGGCGAAGCAGGTCCACGACTGGGCGGCGATCTCGAACGTCTACTCGATCGGCGCCGATTACGACCGGATCTCCGCCGGCGCGATCGCACACGCCGTCGCCTCGGGCTGGTTCGATCCGAAGGCGGGCAAGCCGTTCGACTTCGCCGCTGCCTATGCCGATCAGACGGTGGGCTTCCTGCCCGGCTGCAAGGCGCGGCTGGTCTGCGCCGAAGCACGCCTCGCGGGGCTCGAACGCAAGGGCAGGATCGCGCTCGAGGACGTCTTCTCGGTGCTGCGCAGCCATGATGAAGGCGACCTGCTGCACGACTGGCGGCCCGGCCCCGACGGCGAGAGCCTGATCTGCATGCACGCGACCGCGCCGGACGGCTCGGAGACCGCGGCGAGCATGGTGGCGGAGCTGCCGGGCGCAGGAGATCCTGACGGGCCTTATCGGCTCTGGCTCTCCTTGGGCTCGCCCTGTCTCTCCAGCTTCGTGCCGTTCTGGCGCGATTCCGAGATTATGGAGGATTGGCAGCAACCCGGCTCGAACGCGCCCGATGCCTGGTGGCGCTGGGAGGAGATGCAACGGCTGATCGAGCAGGATTATGGGCGATTGGCTGCAGCGCCGAGGGCGATCTTGAAGACGCTGGAGACGGATACATTGACTGCCGTTCGCGCTCTGCCGGAGGGCAACGACGCGCGTCGTGCACTTAGTGGGAATGTCGCACAGCGCCTGGATTCGGCCGGTCGCATCATCACCGACCTTACGCGCGCCAGTGCACGCGACGTGATCGCGCCCCGTTCACCGGATCCGCGTGGCGACTATCTCGCACGGGTCGAGGCTTCGCGCCTGCCGACTTCGCGCCGCGCCGGCGCCTAGTGGACAAACAGCCGAACGACTGTGCTCGAGCCCGCAGCCTTGAACGGACCGGTCCAGAGATCTTCGATCCCGTCGGGGAAGTTGTTGTTCCAGGCGAGCAGGCTGATACCGCCCATCACGCGGCGTTGGCGCTCCAGCGCGGGGGCGAGTTGAATGACATTGTCGGTGTGCATCTCGGGTCTCCACGGGGTTTCGCCCCTATGCGATCTTAGATGGGCATCGGCTAAGGTCCGGTTAGTGCGCCGGCGCACAACCGATGCTCATTTGCGAGAATTGACGTCGCGCCCGGCCGCAAACAGCACACCACGATGTGCTGCCGCTACACAGCGGGGGCGGTAGATTGGTCGTGACGGCCGAAGCCGCCGACCCCGGGCTAATTGCCGCCGTTGTCGGGATTGTTGGAATTGTCGGGGCTGCGGGTTCTGGTCGAGTCCGCTTCGCACTTCTGCTTGCTGTTGCCCACCATGCCCGAGCAGTCGGGGGCCGGCGCCGTGCAGCCGGCGAGAAGGGTAAGCGCCGTTGAAGCCGCCATCAGGAGGCGGGCTGATTTCGAGACCATTTCATACACCTTGGACCGTTCGGCTCGCTTCCTCAAAAACCGCCGATCGCGCCCTCGGTTCCGCGCGCTGCACGCGCAGTGTCATCTACTCCTTATGAATCGGGTCCACCCATTTTACGTTCTCCGGCTGCTCGACCGGCTCGATGTCGAGATTGACCACCACGGATTCCCCGTCGCTGCGGACCAGAACGCATTCCAGCACTTCGTCGCGGGAGCCGTTGATCTCCTGGTGCGGGACGAAGGGCGGGATGTAGATGAAATCGCCCGGCCCGGCTTCCGCGGTGAATTCCAGGCTCTCGCCCCAGCGCATCCGGGCCTTGCCGCGCACCACATAGATAACGCTTTCGAGCGGCCCATGATGATGGGCGCCGGTCTTGGCGTTGGGATGGATATGCACGGTGCCGGCCCAGATCTTCTGCGCGCCGACCCGCGCGGTGTTGATAGCCGCCTTGCGGTCCATGCCGGGCGTTTGCGCCGTGTTGCCGTCCAGCTGAT
The DNA here is from genome assembly GCF_041905885.1 of Dongia sp. Lineage (NCBI taxonomy): Bacteria > Pseudomonadati > Pseudomonadota > Alphaproteobacteria > Rhodospirillales > Dongiaceae > Dongia > Dongia sp. Next base: position 19,472 of record NZ_JAYRKD010000033.1, read on the forward strand.
TGCCCGGAATGACCCGGACGCCGTCATGCTTCCATTTCGGATCGGTCATGATCGCCTCCCATTTTCAGCCAGCTTAACAACTGCCGCGCTTCACGCCAAACTGCTTGCAACAGCGAGGTGACAACCTATGCCCGAACCAAGGCAGATGCGGCTCGGCGCCTTCATGCGGCCGGTGACCATCCACACCGCGGCCTGGCGCTATCCCGGCGCCTATACCGACGCCAACTTCAACTTCAAGCATCTGAAGCGCTTCGCCCAGACCCTGGAGCGCGGCAGGTTCGACGCCTTCTTCATGGCCGATCACCAGGCGCTGCTCAACATGCCGATCCAGGCCCTGAAGCGCAGCGGCACCGTCACTTCCTTCGAACCGCTGACTTTGCTGCCCGCGCTGGCCGTCGTCACCGAACGCCTGGGCCTGATCGCCACCGCGTCTACCACCTACAACGAGCCCTATCACGTGGCGCGGCGCTTCGCCTCGCTGGATCACCTCAGCGGCGGCCGTGCCGGCTGGAACCTGGTCACCTCCGGCAACCCGCATGAGGCGATGAACTTCGGCCGCGACGAGCATGTCGAGCATGATGCGCGCTACGCCCGCGCCCGCGAGTTCTTCGACGTGGTGACGGGCCTCTGGGATTCCTGGGCCGACGACGCCTTCATCCGCGATGTCGAGAGCGGCATCTATTTCGACCCGGAGAAGCTGCACACGCTCAACTGGAAGGGCGCGCATTTCAAGGTCAAGGGCCCCTTGAACATCGCGCGGCCGGTGCAGGGCTGGCCGGTGATCGTTCAGGCCGGTGCCTCGGAGGCCGGCCGCCAGATCGCCGCCGAGACCGCGGAAGCCGTCTTCACCGGCCAGACCAGCATCGTCGAGGCGCGCAAGTTCTACGCCGATGTGAAGGGCCGCATGGAGAAGGTCGGCCGCTCGCCCGATCACATGAAGATCCTGCCCGGCGTCTTCGTCGTGGTGGGCGACACGGTGGAGGCGGCGCGCGCGAAGAAGCGCAAGCTCGACAGCCTGGTCCATCCCGACAGCGGCATCGCCTCGCTCTCGGTGGCACTCGGCACCGACGTCTCCGGCTTGGCTCTCGACGGGCCGCTGCCGGAGATCCCGGAGAGCAATGCCAGCCAGAGCGGCCGCCAGCGCCTGGTCGACATGGCGGCGCGGGAGAACTTGACCGTGCGCCAACTGGCCCAGATCGTCGGCGGCTCCTACGGCGCGCTCGAGCTGGTCGGCACACCCGAGACCATCGTCGACCAGATGGAGGAGTGGTTCTCGACCCGGGCCTGCGACGGCTTCAACGTGATGTTCCCTTATGTCCCCGAAGGCCTCGACGACTTCGTTGATCGGGTGATTCCGGAATTGCAGCGCCGTGGACTGTTCCGCAAGGAATACGAGGGCAAGACCCTGCGCGAGAATCTCGGCCTGCCGCGACCGGAGAACCGATTCTTCAGCTGAACGCTCAGCGCATGACGGCATGCAGGATATCGGCGCCGTAGAGAACGGCGACATAGCGCAGCGCCTTGCCCAGCCCGACCAGGGCGGTGAACAGCCCGAGATGCACCCGGAGCACGCCAGCGACGATGGTCAGCGCGTCGCCGATCAGCGGCACCCAGGCGAGTGCCAGCGCCCAGACTCCATAGCGGCCGAACCAGCGGGATGCGCGCTCCATCTGCGCCGGCGAGGCGGGGAACCAGCGCCGGCCTGAGAGATTCGCGAACCAGCGGCCCATGATCCAGCCGACGATGCTGCCCAGCGTGTTGGCGACGGTCGCGACCAGCAGCAGCAGGGTGACGTCGAGCTTGCGCTCGAGCGCCAGCATTACCAGCACCACCTCGGAGGAGCCGGGCAGAATCGTGGCGGAAAGGAAGGCGGCGGTGAAGAGGCCGGCATAGGCGGTGAGGGCGTCCATCGCCCAGGTTCTAGCCGGAATAGGCGGCGCCGACGATCAACTTATCGTCGGCGCCGGAAAAGGCCGGTCAGCTCTTGAAGAAGGCGAGCAGGTCGGCGTTGATCACGTCGGCGTGGGTCGTCGCCATGCCATGCGGCAGGCCCTTGTAGGTCTTGAGCTCGCCCTTCTTCAGCAGCTTGGCGGCGAGCGGTGCGGAATCCGCGTAGGGGACGATCTGGTCGTCGTCGCCATGCATCACCAGCACCGGCACCTCGATCTTCGTCAGGTCCTCGGTGAAATCGGTCTCGGAGAAGGCCTTGATGCAGTCGTAATGCGCCTTGGCGCCGCCCATCATGCCCTGGCGCCACCAGTTGCGGATGGCGCCCTCGGAGACCTTGGCGCCCGGCCGGTTGAAGCCGTAGAACGGGCCGGTCGGGATCTCCAGGAAGAACTGGGCGCGGTTGGCGATCAGGGCGGCGCGGAAGCCGTCGAACACCTCCAGCGGCAGGCCGCCCGGATTCTTCTCGGACTTCACCATGACCGGCGGCACCGCGCCGATGATAGCGGCCTTGGCGACCCGGCCGGCCTCGGCGCGCGCGACGTAATGCACCACCTCGCCGCCGCCGGTCGAATGGCCGACATGGATGGCGTTCTTGAGGTTGAGATGCGCGGCCAGCGCGATGACATCGGCAGCGTAGGTGTCCATCTCGTTGCCGGTGTCGGTCTGGCTCGAGCGGCCATGGCCGCGCCGGTCATGGGCGATGACGCGGAAGCCCTGCTCCAGGAAGAACATCATCTGGTTATCCCAGTCGTCGGCGGAGAGCGGCCAGCCGTGGTGGAATACGATGGGCTGCGCGTCCTTGGCGCCCCAGTCCTTGTAGAAGATCTCGGTGCCGTCCTTGGTCTTGATCGTCGCCATGTATCGGTCTCCTGGGAGGGAATGCGGGCAGGGGAGCCGTCATATGGCACGCCCCAAGGCATCGGCCAAGTCATGCGTTGGTATAGGCTCGCGCGGCTCCGCGGACTCAGGCGCGCGTCCAGCCGAAGCGGTCGATCAGGCGGCGAGGCAGGGCGGCGTTCGCCAGGGCCGAAATCTCCGGGCTCAGCGGCGGCCGGGCCTGCGCGTCTGGCGAGAGGGCATCGAGGAGCTGCGAGTGAATGTTGTTGCGGCCGACGTCGCGCCGCGGGATCTTCAGCCAGTCCTCCTGATAGCGCACCTCATAGAAGTCGAGGAGCTTCCGCAGATAGACCCGGCTGTCGCGCGCCAGCTCGGCATAGTCGGTGACCAGGAACTCGACCTTGCCGCCGCGGTCGGCGATCTCGAGCCAGCCCTCGATCCAGGCGACCATCCGCGGCATCATGTGCTCGACCTGCCAGCGCAGGCGTTCCTCGAAGCTCCATTGGAGATAAACGTCGGGCACGTCCTGCTCGCAGGAGAAGGCGACGTAGCCCAGGCCGCGCTTCGGCAGATGCCGCTCCATCTGGTTGGTCCAGGACAGGATCGCGCCGCGCGGGTCCCGGACATGCACCACGGCGCGGCGGATGTTGAAGTCGGCGAGGACCTTCACGAACTCGGGTCGCGGCGGCATGTGCTCGCGCGACACCGCGTTGCCCTGGGCGAAGCGGCAGAGTTCCGGATAGGAGAACCAATTGCCGCTGGCTCCGACCCCGCCGATATGCCGGACCTCGACCTCGAGGGTCCTTCGCAACGCGCGCTGGATGTAGATGCTGCCCGACTTCAGCAGCGCGAACATCAGCACCGGCGGCAGCGTCATGCCGTGGGCGGGATAGGCCCAGGGCCGCAGGCGGTCCAGGAACCTCCCCTGGGCTCTCTCGATCCTGTCGAGCACGTGCTTGCGGGAAATCATAGGCGCTCCCCCGAGCCAGCCGTCGGCATGTCATCAATCCGACACCTTATAGTATCGAGGGATTCGCAGCGAGAGGGCGACGCTCCGACTCAGCAGCGCGTTCGGATTGCAGGCGGGCGTATGACAAACAACGTACGCAGGCGCAGGGCGTCGATCAGCCGAGGCCGGCGGCGACGTCCTTGATCGCATCGGCGGTGGCGGAGACGACGGTGTCGGCCTCGCCGCGGCTGAGGCAAAGCGGCGGCGCGAAGCCCAGGATGTCGCCTTGCGGCATGGCGCGGCCGACCACGTTGCGCTTCAGCAGCGCCGTCGCGACTTGCGGTCCCACCTTCTTGGCCGGATCGAACAGCTTCCGCGCCGCCTTGTCCGCGACGAACTCGACGGCGGCCAGCAAGCCTTCGCCGCGCAACTCGCCGACCATCGGGTGATCGCCGACCGCATCGCGCAGGGCTTTCAGGAAGTATGCCCCGGTCTCGCGCGCGTTCTGGATCAGGCCGAGCTCGTCGACCAGCTTGAGATTGGCGACGCCGGCCGCGGCGCCGATCGGGTGGGCGGAATAGGTCCAGCCATGGCCGATCGGCCCCAGCTCGTCGGTGCCGCGCTCCAGCACCTCCCAGACCCGCTTCGAGACGATCGAGCCCGAGAGCGGCGCATAGGCCGAGGTCAGGCCCTTGGCGATGGTGATGAAGTCGGGCTCGATCCCGTAATGGTCGGAGCCGAACATCGAGCCCAGGCGGCCGAAGCCGGTCACCACCTCGTCGGCGATCAGCAGGATGTCGTGCTTCTTCAACACCGCCTGGATCGCCGCCCAGTAGCCTTTCGGTGGCGGCACGATGCCGCCGGTGCCGAGCACCGGCTCGCCGATGAAGGCGGCGATATTCTCCGCGCCCTCCTTGGCGATCAGCTCTTCGAGTTTCTTGGCGCAATAGGCGGAGAACTGCTCCTCCGTCATCGCGGCGTCGGGCCGGCGGAAATAATAGGGAGCTTCGGTGTGGATGACCTGTGAGAGCGGCAGGTCGAATTTCTTGTGGAAGAGCTCGAGACCGGTCAGCGAACCGGTCATCAGGCCGGAGCCGTGATAGCCGCGCCAGCGCGAGATGATCTTCTTCTTGTTCGGCCGTCCCAGGATGTTGTTGTAGTACCAGATCAGCTTGACGTTGGTCTCGTTGGCGTCCGATCCGCCGAGGCCGAAATAGACCTTGGACATGTTCTTCGGCGCGCGTTCCAGGATCATATGCGCCAGCGTGATCGAGACCTCGGTGCCATGGCCGACATAGGCGTGGTAATAGGCAAGCTCCTTCGCCTGCTTGGCGATCGCTTCGGCGATCTCCTGCCGGCCGTAGCCGACATTGACGCAATAGAGTCCGGCGAAGGCGTCCAGCAGCTTGTTGCCGTCACGGTCGTCGATATAGACGCCCTTGCCGCCGGTCACGATCCGGTTCGGCATCTCGCCGCGCGCGAACTGGCCGAGATGGGTCGAGGGATGGAAGAAGGTCGAGCGATCCCATTGGTCGAGTTGGTCGTTGCGCAGCATTCCTTGAAACTCCTATTTGACGATCGGCCCGGTCGGGGTCCGGGTCAGCACTTCGGCGCCGTCGGGCCCGAGCAGCACGGTGTTGGAGAGGAAATAGTCGCCTTTCCCGGTTCCCATCAACCAGGAAAGAATGTGGAAGGACATGCCGGCGCGGATCGGAAGCTCCGAATCCCGCCGCAAGCCGGTGACCTTGTTGCCGCCGGTCCAGGACGGCGCCTGCCCGATGCCGACGCAATAGCCGCAATGATGGCGGCGATAATGCGCGAGGCCGGCGTCATCGACCACCGCCTGCCACGCCGCGTAGACGTCGCGCGCCTTGGCGCCGGGCTGCAGCGCCTTCAAGACGGCGTCGAAGGCGCACTGGGTCGTTTCCGCCATCTTTGCATCGGCATCGGGGATCGCGCCGATATGGACCAGCCGCCCCAGCGGCGCGTGGTAGCGCGAGCGGCAGCCGGAAAGCTCCAGGAAGACCGGCTCGCCCTTCTTGTAGCGCCCGTCCCCCCAGGTCGTATGTTCCTCTTCCAACCGGCTGCCCGGCCGGATGAAGGGGCCGAAGGCGGGCGGCGAACCGCCGGCGCGGGTCATTGCGGCGATGCAGGTCGCGGCGACCTCGGTTTCCGGCACGCCCTCGCCGATGGCTTCGATCGCCGCTGTCGCGGCTTGGTCCGAGATCGCCGCGGCACGGCGCATCAGAGCTTGTTCTTCGGCGCTCTTCACCAGGCGCTGGTCGTCGAGGATGCCGGAGATGTCGGTCCATTCCGCCTCCACCTGCGCTCGCAGCGCCTGGCCAAGGCCGTGGCTCAGGCCGGCGGTCCAGCATTCCAGGCCGAGCCTCTTCCCGGCGAGGCCGAGGTCGCGCAAGGTCCGCGCCGCCATGTCGGCCGCGGTTTCGCTGTCGCTGTGGCCGCGGAAGACGGCGTTGCGCACCTGCTTGTCGATCGAGACCTTCTCCATGGCACGGGTGACGAGCACCGGTTCCCGGTCGCGGGCAACGATCAGCAGGTGCGGCGCGAAATAGCCCCAATGGTCGAGGCCGGTCAGATAGAAGACATTCTCCGGCGCTGCGACCACCGCACCGTCGAGGTCGTGCGCCGATAATTCCGCACGGAACGCCTGCAGGCGGCGCGCGAGCTCGGCGCCGGAGAAGGGATTGTCGTGCATCATCGCCGGAGCCTCACGCGGCGTCCTGGCAGATGTATTTCACATCCATGAAGGCCTCCATCCCGAGCCGCGCGCCCTCGCGGCCGAGGCCCGACTGCTTCATGCCGCCGAAGGGGATCGGTGCGCCGGTGATCTTGGTGCGGTTGACCGCCACCATGCCGAACTGCAGGGCAGCGGAGAGCCGTGCGATCCGGCCGGGATCGCTGCTGTGCATATAGGCAACCAGGCCGTATTCCGTGGCATTGGCCCGCACACAGGCTTCCGCCTCGTCGTCGAAGGCGGCGAAGCCGGCGATCGGGCCGAAAGTTTCCTCGCGGAAGATCAACGCATCCGCCGGCACGTCGGCGAGGATGGTGGGCTGGAAGTAGAGCGGGCCGGCCGGATGCCGTTTGCCGCCCAGCACCAGGCGTGCACCCTTGGCGAGCGCATCCGCCACCTGCTCCTCCTGCTTCCGGACCGCGGCCTCGTTCATCAGCGGGCCGATATCCGGGTCTTCCAATCCGTGGCCGACCGAGAGCGCCGCCACCCGCGCGGCGAAGCGCGAGACGAAGGCGTCATAGACCGGCCGCTCGATCAGGAAGCGGTTGGCGGCCAGGCAGTCCTGGCCGGAAGTCGCGAACTTGGCCGCAACCGCCGCATCGACCGCGCGGTCGAGATCGGCATCGGCGAAGGCGAGGAAGGGCGCATGGCCGCCAAGCTCCAGCACCAGCGTCTTGATCGTGTCCGCGCTCTGCCGATACAGCAGCCGGCCGATCTCGGTCGAGCCGGTGAAGGAGAGTACGCGGACTGCGGCCGACTCCGTCATCGGCGACACCACTTCCGCGGCCTCGCCGGTCACCACGTTGAAGACGCCGGCCGGCAAGCCCGCGCGCTCGGCCAGCTCGGCGAGCGCCAGGGCGGAGAAGGGCGTGTAATGCGAAGGATGCACCACCGCCGTGCAGCCGGCCGCCAGGGCCGCCGCGGCCTTGCGCGTGATCATGGCGCTCGGAAAGTTCCACGGCGTCACCAGGGCGGCGACACCCATCGGCTGGCGCCGGACGCTCATCGCCGCACGCGGCAGATGCGCGGTCACGGATTCGATGTTGGTGCGCTTGGCTTCCTCGGCATAGAACTCGATGAAGGCGGCGGCGTAGTCGATCTCGCCCCGCGCTTCCGAAAGCGGCTTGCCCTGTTCGAGCGTCATCAGCACAGTGAGATCTTCGCGGTTGGCCAGCATCTGTTCGTGCCAGCTCTTGAGCAGTCGCGCGCGCTCCTGGGGCAGCAGCGCAGCCCAGGCGGGAAAGGCGCGCTCGGCGGCATCGATCGCGCGGCGGCTTTCGTCCGCGCTCAAAGCCGGAATCTGCCCGATCCACTGGCCGCTGCCGGGGTCGGTGACGGGCAGCACGCGGCCGGAGGCGCTGGCGATCCAAGCGCCGTCCAGATAGGCGAATTCCCTGAGCAGGCGGGAATCCCGCAGCCGGTCGAGGCCGGGAGAGCGGCTGCGGCGGATCGTGGCGGCATTCTGCAAGGGCGTCCTCCGGGAAAGCAGCTTCGTCGGAGAAATCTAGTCCGGCCGGACCCGGGCTTTGGTCCAAAGAGCGGCGGCGGTGCAGAAGATTCCTCTCTCCTGCACCGCCGCGGCGGAGAATTTCAGTGGGTCGCCAGGCTCTCCAGCGGCGCCGGGGCGTCTTCCTTGATCGTCTTGGTGACGATGTAGGTGTAGTAGCGCTTGAGCCCGATTCCGGCTTCCAGCATGCGGTCGACCAGCCGCTGGTAGGTGTCGATATCCTTCACCAGCAGCTGGACCAGGTAGTCGATGCCGCCGCCGACCGACCAGCAGCCGGTGATCTCCGGGATCCGCCGGATCTCCGCCTCGAAGCGGGCGAAGTCGGCGGCGCGGTGGCTTTCGAGCTCGGCCTCCATGAAGACCATGGTGAGGCCGAAGCGCTTCAGCGCGATCTTGGCGCGATAGCCTTCGATCAGGCCGATCTTCTCCAGCCGCTTCAGCCGGCTCCAGCAGGGTGTCGGCGAGAGGTTCACCCGTTCCGCAAGCTCGGTCTTGGTGATGCGGCCCTCCTGCTGCAGGATCGCCAGGATCCTGAGGTCGCGCGCATCGAGCTTGAGGTCGGGGCTCATCAGTCGATCACGATCAGCTCGCGCGCGACGTCGCAGAAGCGGGCGCCGCCCTTGGCGGTGATCTCGAAGGATTCCGAGATCGCCACGCCCCAATCCTTCAGCCACAAGCCGGCCTGGATATGGAAGCACATACCGGCCTGCAGCTCGGTGCGATCGCCGGGTCGGAGGCTCACCGTGCGCTCGCCCCAGTCGGGCGGGAATGAAAGGCCGACCGAATAGCCGACGCGGCTTTCCTTGCTGAGGCCGTTGCGGCGGAGCACCGCCTGCCAGGCCGCCTCGACCTGCTCGGCGGTCGAGCCGGGCTTGGCCATGGCGAGGCCGGCATCGACGCCTTCGACCGCGACCTTGGCGACGTCGAGCATTTCCGCCGGCGGCTTGCCGAGATGCATCGTGCGGGTCAGCGGCGCGTGATAGCCGCGGCGCGAGCCGGCGATCTCCAGCATGACCAGCCCGCTCGAGGGCAGCGGCGCGTCCGACCAGGTGAGATGCGGCGTGCTGGTGCCTTCGCCGACCGGCATCAGCGGGCAGATTGCGGTGTAGTCGCCGCCCGCACCCCCCGGCACGCCCATGGTCTGCGCATGGTAGATGTCGGCCACGACGTGATGCTGGGGCACGCCGGGCTTCATCTTGGCGATGCCGGCATTCATCGCTTGGCTGCAGATCTTGCCGGCCTCGCGCATCAATTTGAGCTCGGCCTCGGATTTCACCAGCCGGGCCCAGTTCACCAGGTCGCCGTTGTTGGAGAACTTCGCGTTGGGCAGGCCCTTGGTGAGATGTGCATGGCAGCGCGCGGTGTAGTAATGCGCATCCATCTCGACGCCGATCCGTGCCTTTGACCAGCCGCGCGCATCGATCAGCTGCACCAGCTCGTCATAGGGATGCTCGACCGGGTGATGCACCAGACGCTCGGAGAAGGGTACGATGTTGTGCCCGGGCAGGTCGGTGGTGACATGCGCGCATTTCGCATCCTGGGCGCGGCCGAACCAGATCGGCCATTCCTCCTCGAGATGCACCAGCACGCATTGCGGGACGTAGAACGACCAGCCGGCGAAGCCGGTCAGCCAACCCATGTTGGCGGGATCCTGGCAGATCAGCAGGTCGAAGCCCGCCGCCTGCATGCGCCGCTTGGTGTCGGCGATCCGCCGCGCATATTCGGCCTTTTCGAAAGTCTTCTCGTAGACGGCCATGATGCTTCCTCTCTCTAGGCTTGGATGACGGCGCCGGCACCGGCCTTGCGGGCCGCGGCGAGCGCATGGGTGGCAATCGCGGTGTCCTGGGCGCCGGTCCCGGTAAGGTCGCAGATCGTGATGTCGCCATCGGCGCGCCGCCCGGGCTTGGCAGCGGCGATGATCTCGCCGAGCTCCGGTGGCACCGGCTTGAATCCGGCGGCGCGTGCGCTGCGCAACTCGCCGAGCTTCTCGCTCTGGGACAGGCGGTCGCAGACGAAGAGGTCGGCCTTCGCGACCGCCGCGGGATCGATCTCGTTCTTGCCGGCCTGGTCCGAGCCCATCGCGGTGATGTGCAGGCCGGGATGCAGCCATTCCGCCTTCAGCACCGGTTCGCGCGCGGGCGTCGTGGTGACCACGAGCTGGCTGTCGCGCACCAGGGCGGCCGGATCGTCGGTGGCACTGGCTTCGACGCCGATCGCCGCGGCGATGTCCCTCGCGCAGGCGGTGGCTTTCCCGGCGTCGCGGCCCCAGACCAGGACCTTCTTGAACGGCCGGACCAGGTGCGCGGCGATGATCTGCAGCCGCGCCTGCACGCCGGTGCCGATCACGCCGGCGGTCGTGACTTCGCGCGGCGCCAGATGCTGCGCGGCCACCGCGCCCGCCGCGGCGGTGCGCACGTCAGTGAGGTATCCGTTGTCCAGCAGCAGCGCATCCACAAGGCCGGTCTGCGCCGAGAACAGGATCATCAGCCCGTTGAGGCTCGGCAGGCCGAGCTTCGGGTTGTTGAAGAAGCCGGGGCTGACCTTGATGGCGAACCCGGCGAAGCCCGGGATATAGGCGGTCTTCACATCGACCTCGCCATGCACATCGGGCAGGTCCATGGATAGGATCGGCGGCATCACCACCTTGCCCGAGGCGAGCGCCCGGAAGGCCTGCTCGACCACGTCGACGGCGGTACGGTCAAGATGCACGCAGCCGCGGAGGTCGCGCTCGGTCAGGACGGAGATATCGCGCATGCTTACCGTTGCTCCACTTGGGCTTTCACGATCTGGTCGCCGAGCTTGACCGGCTGTCCGGAAGCCACGGCGAGAAACTGGTCGGGATCGACATTGTTGCCGCTGATGATGAAGGCGGTCGGTCCGTCGAGCTTCAGCTTGCCGGCAAGCAAGGCCGCCGCGCTGACCGCCGCACCGCCCTCGGTCACCAGCCGCTGCTCGCGGAACAGGAACTGCATGCCGCGGTAGATCTCGGCCTCGCTGACCAGGATGGTTTCGTCGACGAGGTCGCGGCAGATCGGAAAGGTGTAGCGGTTCTCCAGGCCGATGCCGCCGCCAAGCGAATCCGCCAGCGATGCGTGCTCGTTCACCGAAACCGGCTTGCCGGCCTTCAGGCTTTCGACCATGGCGGCGCCGTTCTCCATCGTGACGCCGATGATGCGGATTGCCGGCTGCAGCGCCTTGGCGGCGACCGCGATGCCGGAGATCAGGCCGCCGCCGGAGAGCGGCACCACGACCGCGCGGAGGTCCGGCCGGTCTTCGAGCAGCTCGAGCGCGATCGTACCCTGGCCGGCGATGACGTCCGGGTGATCGAACGGTGGGATGTCGGTCAGGCCCTGTTCCTTGACCAGGCGGTCGATCTCCATCTGAGCCTGGTCCTGACTGACGCCGATCCGCCGCACCTCGGCGCCGAGCGCCTCGATCGCGCGCACCTTGGTCGCCGGCACCAGTGCCGAGAGCGCCACCACCGCGCGCACGCCGAGGCGCGCCGCGGCCGCGGCGACCGCTCGGCCGTGATTGCCGGTCGAACAGCAGCCGACACCGCGGCGGCGCTGGTCGTCGGAGAGCCGCTGGACGGCGTTGGTGGCGCCGCGGAGCTTGAACGCCCCGGTCGATTGCAGGCTCTCGAGCTTCAGCAGGATCTCCTGGCCGGCCTTGGCCGCGAGCGCGGCCGAGGGCACCAGCGGCGTGCGCAGGACCGCGCTGGCGATCGCCGCCCGGGCTTCCCGGATCGTCGCGAGCGTCGGCAGGATTTCAGGCCGGTTCATGGCTCAATGTACACATCATGTAAAATGCCGCCCGACCATCGAGAGGATTTATCTTATTTTCGGCAATACTATCCCGCCTGTTGCGGTATGGGAAGATAAGTTGTATACAACATGCCAAGAAGAAGATTTCGGGAGCGGTGGGCTGGCGGGGCCCTCCCGGCGTTGCAACAGCAGAAGCATCCGACCAGGCAACAGAGGAGGTCAGGCATGGACAACAATAGGAAGGTGACGCGGCGCGGCTTGTTGCTGACCGCGGCGGGACTGGGCGCGACGGCCGGCATCATCGGCGGCTTGCCGCGCTTCGCTTTCGCGGACACTGCCCTGGAGCGCGCCAAGGCGGACGGATTCATCCGCGTCGGTTTCGCCAACGAGGCGCCGTTCGGCTTTGCGACGCCGGATGGAAAATTGACCGGCGAGGCGCCGGAAGTCGCCAAGGCGGTGCTCGCCAAGATGGGAATCCCCCAGGTCGATGGCGTGCTGACTGAGTTCGGCTCGCTGATCCCGGGCCTGAAGGCCAAGCGCTTCGACATCATCGCCGCCGGCATGTTCATCAACCCGAAGCGCTGCGGCGAGATCAACTTCTCGGAACCCTCCTACGGCATCGGCCAGGCTATGCTGGTGAAGCAGGGCAACCCGAAAGGCATCAAGGACTATTCCTCGATCGCCGGCGACAAGTCGCTGAAGCTCGCGGTCATGGCCGGCGCGGTCGAAGTCGGCTATGCCAAGGACTCCAAGGTCGGCGAAGACCAGCTCGTCGTGCTGCCGGACCAGTCGAGCCTCTTGGCCGCGGTGCAGTCCGGACGGGCCGACGCCGCCTCGCTGACCGCGCTCTCCATCGCCGACATGGCGAAGAAGGGCGAGGGCGTCGAATCCACCACGCCGTTCGGCGAGGTCGCCGGCAAGTCGGTGAAGGGCCATGGCGGCTTCGGCTTCCGCAAGGAAGACAAGGACCTCTACGAGGCGTTCAACACCGAGCTCAAGAAGTTCATCGGCTCGCCCGAGCATATCGCCCTGGTGACGCCGCTCGGCTTCGGCAAGGACTACCTGCCAAACAAGAGCATGGAGCAGCTCTGCAAGGGCGAATAGTTTCCGACCTGCAACTTGGTGACGGGGCGGGCCGGGTCCCTCCTGCGGCCCGCCCCGATTTCTCCGGCGTTCACGACTGAAGTGCGCCTGCGATGGGAATAACCTCGCTCGCCGTCCTGCTGATCGCGGCTCTGGTCGCCATCGGCGCGATGGCGGCCCATGCCGAATACACGATCTTCCTGCCGGGCCTGCTGGCGGGCGCCTGGCTGACCGTCGAGATCACCGTGGTCGGCTGCGTTTTGGCCGTGCTGCTGGCGATCCTCGCCGCGCTCGGCAAGCTCTACGGCCCGGCGCCGGTCCGCTGGCTATCCACGGTCTATGTCGAGTTCTTCCGCGGCACCTCGGCGCTGGTGCAGCTGTTCTGGCTGTTCTTCGTGCTCCCCGATTTCGGCATCTCGATGGAGGCCTTCACCGTCGCGGTGCTCGGCCTCGGCCTCAACGTCGGGGCCTATGGCGCCGAGGTGGTGCGGGGTGCCATCCAGGGCGTCACCCGCGGCCAGTGGGAGGCCACCACCGCGCTCAACATGACCCGCGCCCAGGCGTTGCGCCGCATCATCCTGCCCCAGGCCTTGGTGGCGATGATCCCGCCCTGGGGCAATCTCTTCATCGAGCTCCTGAAGTCGACCGCCCTGGTCTCGCTGATCACCCTCAGCGACCTCACCTTCCGGGCCAAGACCATCAACGACACGACGATGAAGACCATCCCGATCTTCACCCTGGCGCTGCTCATGTACCTGGTGATGTCGCTCAGCATCACGATCGGCATGCGCCTCCTCGAGCGACGCGCCGGCCGCGGCCTGGCGCGGGGACGGGGGTAGCGCGATGGACGAAACCACGCCGATCTGGAACTGGGCCTACACGCTCGAGATCCTGCCGGTTCTGGCCAAGGCGACCCTGGTCACCATCGAGGCGACCATCATCAGCTTCGTGATCGCGGCGGTTCTCGGCCTCGTCCTGGCGATCCTGCGGATGAGCGGCGCCGTGGTCGGCTGGCTGGCCTCGGCCTTCGTCGAGCTGGTGCGCTCGACGCCGCTGCTGATCCAGATCTTCTTCATCTTCTTCGTGCTGCCGCGCTTCGGTATCACCCTCGACGCCTTCACCGCCGGCATCATCGCCTTGAGCCTGCATTACGGTTGCTATTGCTCGGAGGTCTACCGCGCCGGATTGGAAGCGGTGCCGCGTGGCCAATGGGAGGCCTGCATCGCCCTCAACCTCTCGAGCTGGAATACCTTCAAGAACATCATCCTGCCGCAGGCGATCCCGCCGATCGTGCCGGCCCTCGGCAACTATCTCGTGGCTTTGTTCAAGGACACGCCTTTGCTGTCGGCGATCGCGGTGCTGGAGCTGGTGCAGACCGCGAAGATTCTCGGCTCCGAGAACTTCCGCTACACCGAGCCGATGACCATCGTCGGCGCGATCTTCCTGGTCCTCAGCCTGGTTTCCTCGGCCGGCATCCGCTGGCTGGAGCGTCGCCTCAACCGCAGGAGCGTGCGATGAGTCCCACCGCGAAGGAACCGATGGTGCGCTTCGACGGCGTCACCAAGCGCTACGGCGCGCTGACCGTGCTCGACAACTTGAACCTCGAGATCGGCCGCGGCGAGAAGGTGGCGATCATCGGCCCCTCGGGGTCGGGCAAGACCACCGTGCTCCGCATGTTGATGACGCTCGAGCGAATCGACGGCGGCGTCATCTGGGTCGACGGCGAGCCGCTCACCCATGTGCAGCGGGGCGGCGGCATGGCGCCGGCCGACCCGAAGCACCTGCGCCGGGTGCGCGCGAAGATCGGCATGGTGTTCCAGCACTTCAATCTTTTCCCGCATATGAACGCGCTCGCCAATTGCATGGAGGCGCCGGTCACCGTGCTCGGCATTCCGAAGCGCGAGGCGGAAGAGCGCGCCGCCGGCCTGCTGGATATGGTAGGCTTGGCCGACAAGAAGGGGCACTATCCGTCGCAGCTTTCCGGCGGCCAGCAGCAGCGGGTGGCGATCGCCCGGGCGCTGGCGATGCGGCCGAAGGTGATGCTGTTCGACGAGGTGACCTCGGCGCTGGATCCGGAGCTCTGCGGCGAGGTGCTGCAGGTGATCCGCAAATTAGGGAGCGAGCACGACCTGACCATGCTGATGGTGACGCACCAGATGGGTTTCGCGAAGGAGTTCGCCGACCGGGTCTGCTTCTTCTATCAGGGCAAGATCTGCGAGCAGGGCGAACCGCAGCAGCTCTTCACCGTCCCCTCGAACGACCGTACCAGGCAGTTCCTGCGGGCGGTCCTGGATTCGGTATGAGCCCCTTGGACGACAGCACGGAACGGCCGCTCAGCATGTCGCGCGAGCGGTTCGAGCGGATCTACAAGGCGATCCGCGACCGCATCTGCCTGCTCGAATACCAGCCCGGCGAGCGCCTGGGCGAGGAGGAGCTGGCGCGCGAGTTCGAAGTCTCGCGCACGCCGATCCGCCGCGTGCTGTCGCGGCTGGAAGGCGAAGGCCTGCTGGAGAGCCGGCACGGCGTCGGCACCTTCGTCACCGACGTCGATATCGATGCGCTGTCGCAGGTGTTCCAGCTGCGCATGGAGCTTGCCGTGCTGATCGGCAAGCTCGACCCGATCCCGCGCAGCGCGGCCGATCTTGCGCGCGTGCGCGAAATCCTCGCGCGCTGCGACGAGCATACCAAGGCGCCGGACGCCAAGGTCTATGCCCGGATCAACATGGACTTCTTCCAGGAGCTGGGCGCGATGATCGGCAATGCGCCCTTGAAGGAGATTTCCGAGCGGCTCTATTACCTGACCACGCGGATCTGGCTGAAATCGGTGCCGCACCTCAACCTCAGGGACGAGATCATCGTCTTCCGGCGCGAGGTCGCGGACGTGCTGGCGGCGATGGAGGCCGGCGACCTCGAAGCGGTCGGCCATATCCGCCGCAGCCACATCTCCATGAGCGTCAAGCGCATGAAGCACTATCCCGACGGCAAATCCCACTGAGCATTCCGGAGTAGCAGAGAAGTGTCCGAACAGGAGACGCGCGCCAATCCCATCGCCGCCACCGTCGATTTCGAGCGCGACGGCCTGCAGCACGGCTTCCTGCGGCTGCCCTACAGCCGCGACGATTCCGCCTGGGGCGCGGTGATGATCCCGGTCACCGTCGCGAAGAACGGGAAAGGGCCGACCGTGCTGCTGACCGGCGCCAACCACGGCGACGAATACGAAGGCCCGGTCGCGCTCATGGACCTCGCCGCCTCGATCGACGCTGCCTCGCTCACCGGCCGGGTGATCATCCTGCCGGCGATGAACTTCCCGGCCTTTCGCGCCGCGACGCGCACCTCGCCGATCGACCAGGGCAATCTGAACCGCAGCTTCCCGGGCAAGCCCGATGGCACGGTCACGCAGAAGATCGCCGACTATTTCCAACGCACCTTGCTGCCCTTGGCCGACGTGGTGCTGGACATCCATTCCGGCGGCAAGACCCTGGAATTCGTGCCGTTCTGCTGCGCCCACCGCCTGCCGGACCCGGCGCAGGAACAGGCCTGCGTCGCGGCGATGCAGGCCTTCAACGCGCCCTATTCGATGATGCTGCTGGAGATCGACAGCGTCGGCATGTACGACACCGCGGCGGAAGCGATGGGCAAGGTCTTCATCTCGACCGAGCTCGGCGGCGGCGGTTCGACCAGCGCGCGCACCGTCGGCGTCGCCAAGCGCGGCGTGCGCAATCTCCTGGTCCATGCCGGGGTCATGCAGGGCGAGCTCGCACGCAAGTCATCCGTGATGCTCGACATGCCGGACGGCGATTGCTTCAGCTTCAGCGAGCAGGACGGCTTGATCGAGCCCTGCGTCGATCTCGGCGAAGCGGTCGGGAAGGGCGATCTCATCGCCCGGATCTGGCCTGCCGACCGCACCGGGGTGAAGCCGGTCGAGGTCCGCGCCAGGATGTCCGGCCTTGCCGCCGGCCGTCACTTCCCCGGCCTGGTGAAGACCGGCGACTGCATCTCGGTGCTGGCCGTCGCGGCCTAGCGGCTGACCGGATCAGGCCTGGCGCAACGATTCCAGGATGGTCTGCGCTGCTTCGCTGATATCGGCTTCGATGGCGGCGCGTGCCTTGTTGCCGTCGCGCTTCCCCAGGGCCTTCAGCATCGCCTCGTGATGACCGAGAAAGTCCGACTGGCCGAAGTCGGTGGTCACGTGGTGGAGAAACGGGCCGATCTGCAGCCAGAGCGTCTCCACGATCGACATCGCCTGCGGCATGCGCGCCGCGAGATAGAGCTGGAAGTGGAATTCCTGGTTCAGCGCCAGGTATTTCTTCGAGCCTTGCCGCAGCTTGGCGATCATCTCCTCGTTCAGGCGCGACATCCGTTTGAGCTCGTCCGGCGTGATGTGCTTGGCCGCGGTCTCCGCCATCAGGCCCTCGAGCGCCAGCCGGATGCGCACGATCTCGTCGAACTTCTCCGCCGTCATCACCGGCAGCGACACCGAGCGGTTGGGCAGCAGCTCCAGCGCCCGTTCCGCGACCAGCCGGCGCAAAGCCTCGCGCACCGGCATGACACTGGTGCCGAGCGCCTTGGCGAGCGCGCGGATCGTCATCGGCTCGCCGGGCGCGATCGCCCCGCCCATGATCGCCTTCTTCACTTCCTCATAGGCGCGTTCGTGCAGGGTCTCGCGCTCGAGCTTGGCGAGGCCGAAAGCGGGGCGCTGCTGAGTCTGGGCTGCTGCTAGTGCCATGATCGTCGGCTGGGCCGTGAAAGCTGGTGAACTGATACCGCCCGGACTCGGCTGGAAGCCAGCCCGAATCGCGCGCGGAAGGGTCGCCGCCCGATCCTACACGACGACCAATGCCGGGTCTCGTCGGCTTGACAGTGACGGTATAAGTTTCTTAGCATTACAACAGCCGTGATCACAAGTCACAAGTAGAAGGGCGCCGCGATGCGCCGGCGCGGCTGGGGCAAGTGGCGCGCATCGAATGCTTTCGAGCGCAATAAGCAGCCGCCGCGTGGGGCGGCGGTAGAAACAGGGAGCAGACCATGTTGAAGACGGTTTCGCGTCGTACGTTACTCCGCACGAGCATCGGCCTGAGCGCGACGATCGCCCTGGGCGCCCTGGCGCCCAGGCTCGTCATGGCCGACACGCTGGACGACATCAAGAAGGCCGGCACCATCAAGGTCGGGGTCGGCGTCATGGGGCTGAAGCCCTGGGTCTGGCAGAACGAGGACGGCAGCTACGGCGGCATGGAATATGAGATGCTGCAGAAGATGCTGCCGCATCTCGGCATCTCGAAGTTCGAATACGTTCCGGTCGAATGGGACGCGCTCATTCCCGGCCTCAAGGCCAAGCGCTTCGACATCATCTTCTCCGGCATGACGGTGACCGAGGAGCGCCGCCAGGGCTCCGGCATCGAGTTCTCGCGCCCCTACTATTTCGAGAGCGATCGCATCGCCGTGCTGGAAGACTCGCCCTATCAGAAGCCCGAGGACCTCAAGGGCAAGATCATCGGCACCACCGTCGGCACGGTCGAGGAGATGCAGGCCAACAAGCTGGTCTCCATGGGCTGGGGCGGCTCGGTGAAGTCCTTCGACGATTTCGCGGCGCCGTTCATGGCGCTGCAGAACAAGCAGGTCGATGCGGTGGTCGCCGACTTCACCAGCCTCGGCGAGCAGAAGAAGGTGACCCCGAACATCCGGGCGATCGGCGAGCCGATGGCGCTGGAGCCGAAGCCGGAATGGAAAGAGAAGCAGGCGGCCGCCGGCTACAAGTTCGGCGGCGCCGGCGTCGGCGTCCGCAAGGAAGACCCCGCCCTGCTGGCCGCGATCAACGCCGCCTGGGACAAGATGGACGAGGCCGGCGAGCGCCAGAAGATCCTGGAAAGCTACGGCCTCTGGGACGAATCCCTCTCCCGCAAGTCGATGATGGGCAGCTGACCTTCGTGTAGTCTGTCGCGTGGCCCGCCGACCCCGGTCGGCGGGCCTTTTCTTTCGGCGAGCGGGATTGAGCCGACGAGGGGGCCTGGATGTGGGAGTTCTTCACCGAGTTCGTGCCGCGCTACCTGCCGCGCCTGCTGAAGGGCGTGCCGGTCACGCTCGAGCTCACCTTCTGCAGCATGGCGGTCAGCATCGCGATCGGCATCTGTTGCGCGATCGTGACCCAGACCAAGAGCCGCTTCGCCAAGTGGTTCGTGCGGGTCTATGTCGAGATCTGCCGCGACGTGCCGCTGATCGTGATCCTGCTGTTCGTCTATTTCTCGCTGCCGCGCTATGGCATCAGCCTGCCGGAGTTCTGGGCCGCCGTCGTCGGCCTCTCGGTGGTGATCGGCGCCTACCTGACCGAGGTGTTCCGCGCCGCCATCCAGGCGATCGATCCCGGCCAGTACCAGGCCGGCATGGCGCTCGGCATGAGCCGCTTCGCGGTCTACTGGAAGGTGATCCTGCCCCAAGCCATGGCGATCGCCATCCCCACCGTCGGCGGCTATTTCATCTCGGTGCTGAAGGACTGCGCGCTGGTCTCCTTCATCGGCGTGGAGGAGCTGCTGCGCCAGGGCAAATACGTGATCAGCGAGACCTTCCGCAGCGAGGAAACCTATTTCCTGATCGGGATGATCTACTTCGCCCTGAGCTTCACGGCGGCGCGCGCCGTGCGGCATGTCGAGAACTGGCTGCGGCCGGCCTATCTCCGGAAGAAGGCGAGCTGATCAGTCCATCACCTGGCGGATCCCATCACTTGGCGGATCCCACCACTTGGCGGATCAGAGTGCCGCGGTTGACCAGGAACTCGTCCAGGGCGTCAATCAGGAGATCGACGTCGGCCGCGCTGCTGACCAGCGAGAGGTTGCCGAGGATCCGGCGCGTCACATAGAGGCCGCGCGCGAACATGTCGAGCTGGTAGAGCTTCTTCAGCGCGGCGATGTCGCGCTCGCGGCCCTTCTCGCCTTCATCCAGGTCCTGGATGTTGCGGATCGGCCCGGCGTGGAAATGGATGGCGAAGATCGAGCCGGTCCCGGTGGTCTGCACCGGCAGCCCGTGCTTCTTGGCCAGCGCGTTGGCGCGGTCGCGGAGCGAATCGCCGAGGCCGTTCATGCGCTCGAGGGCCGCGGGGGTGAGCACCTTGGTGAAGCCGGCCAGGCCCCCGGCCATGGCCAGCACATTGTTGTTGAAGGTGCCGCCATGCGGGAAGGCGTCGGGCCGGCTGGGGTCGAAGCGGTCCATGATGTCGCCGCGGCCGCCGAAGGCGCCGATCGTCATCCCTCCGCCGACATATTTGCCGAGCGTGGTGAGGTCCGGCGTGATGCCGTGCTTGCCCTGCAGGCCGCCGGTGCCCAGGCGCGAGGTCATCACCTCGTCGAACACCAGCAGCACGCCATGCTTGCTGCAGGCCTCGCGCAGGGCCTTGAGGAACTCCGGCGTGCCGCAGATCGCACCCGCGCCGCCCTGCATCGGCTCCAGGATCACCGCCGCCAGGGTCGAGGCGTGTTTCGCGATGTCGGAGACCGCGCGCTCGACGTCGTTGTAGACGGATTCGATCGTCGGGATCGGCGCGTTGAGGGGCGAGGGGCCGTGGCTGAAATAGAGCAGGCTGCCGTGATAGGCGCCGCCGAAGATCAGCACGTTGGGCTTGCCGGTGACCGCCCGCGCGGCACCGAGTGCCAGCAGGTTCGCCTCAGTGCCGGAATTGCAGAAGCGCAGCCGCGCCATCGACGGGAAGCGGGCGAGGATCGCCGCGGCGAGCTCATGCTCGTAGATGTTCGGCGCGCCGAGGGTGATGCCGTCGTCGATCGCCTGCTTCAGCGCCGCCTGGATCACCGGCTCGGTATGGCCGAAGACGCCGGCGGTATGCTCGTTGATGAAGTCCACATAGCTGTGGCCGTCCACGTCGATGACCTTGGAGCCCTGGGCGGAACGGATCGCAAGCGGGAAGGGGCCGTAATGCAGGGTGGTCCGGGTATTGCCGCCCGGCATGGTCGCCCGCGCGGCCTGGTTCAGCTTGGCACTGCCCGGGTTGGCGGCGACATAGCGCTGCTCCGCCTCGGCGACCGCCGATTCCAGATGCTGGTTGGTCTGGCGCCCAGTCTTTGCGGTATCGGCACGCACGCTGCTCATGGTCTTTGCTTCCCTTCGTCTTCGCGGCGGGCGGGATCATACCCGAAGCCCGGCGCGGCTCGCGGGTTTCTTGGCCAGGATCCCGGCCAACCGCCTGATATCTTGTGATCACAGATCATGTGATGCTAATATTGGCGCAAGGACAGTGTCAAGAATGCCGCCCCCAGCGGGTCGGCCAGTGGCACGGGATTTCAACAGGGGAGAGCACGGGGCATGAGCACGGCAACGGCTGACGCGAAACCGAAGGGCAAATCCGGCCGCAAGGTCATCATCACCTGTGCCGTCACCGGCTCGGTGCACACGCCGACCATGTCGCCCTATCTCCCGATCACCCCGGACCAGATCGCCGCGGATTCGATCGCCGCCGCCGAGGCCGGCGCCGCGGTCATCCACCTGCACGCCCGCAACCCGGAGGACGGCAGCCCGACGCCGGACCCGAAGGTCTTCATGCAGTTCCTGCCGCGCATCAAGCAGAACTGCGACGCGGTCATCAACATCACCACCGGCGGCTCGCTCGGCATGAGCATGGAGGACCGGTTGGCGGCGCCGCTGCGTGCCAAGCCGGAGCTCTGCTCGCTCAACATGGGATCGATGAATTTCGGCATCTTCCACGTGACCGACAAGATCACCGAATGGAAGTATCCCTGGGAAAAGGCCTATGTGGAGCGGACCAAGGAGAACGTGGTCAGCAACAGCTTCGCCCAGATCGAGCGCTTCGTGAAGGAGCTGGGCGACGGCTGCGGCACCCGCTTCGAATGCGAGTGCTACGACATCGGCCATCTCTACACCCTGGCGCATTTCGTCGACCGCAAGCTGCTGACGCCGCCGCTCTTCGTGCAGACCATCTTCGGCGTGCTCGGCGGCATCGGCCCGCATCCGGAAGACCTGATGCATATGCGGCGCACAGCCGATCGCCTGTTCGGCAGCGATTACCAGTGGTCGATCCTCGCCGCCGGCCGGCACCAGATCAATCTTGCCACCATCGGCGCCACCATGGGCGGCAATGTCCGGGTCGGCATGGAGGACAGCATCTATCTCGGTCCCGGCCAGCTCGCCAAGAGCAATGCCGAGCAGGTGACCAAGATCCGCGGCATCCTGGAGAATCTCTCGCTGCAGATCGCGACCCCGGCCGAGGCCCGCGCGATGCTGCAGCTCAAGGGCGGCGACCAGGTCGGGTTCTAGCGATGGCGGCGGTCGAGACCTATCGCGGGGTCGCCTATCCCTGGAACTGCGATTCCATGGGGCATATGAACACGCAGTTCTATGCCGCGCTCTACGACGGCGCCGCGTTTCATTTACTGTCGATGCTCGCCCCCTACAACGAGCTGAAGGAAAAGGGCCTCGGCTGGGCCGATGTGAAGCAGGTCATCGAATACAAGCACGAGGTTCGCGCCGGCGCGCTGCTGGTGGTGCGCACGACGCTGAAGCGGCTCGGCAACAAATCCACCGAATACCTGCATGAACTCTGCAACGCCGAGACCGGCGAACTCCACGGCACCAGCCTGCAGACCACGGTCCTGTTCGATCTCAATGCGCGCGCCGCGGCGCCGCTGACCGACGAGATCCGCCGGCGCGGCCGCGCGCTCGGCCTGGAGGCCTGACATGGGCGAGACCCGGATCGCCGGTCGCGGCCCTTGGCTGCGCGAAGCCATCCAGCCCGGCGAGCAGGACGAGGCGGCGCTCGAAGGCGCGCAGCGCGCCGATGTCTGCATCGTCGGCGGCGGCATGGCGGGGATGTGGACCGCGCTGGAGCTGAAGCAGCGCAAGCCGGAACTCGACATCGCCATCGTCGAGGCCGACATCCTCGGCGGCGGCGCCAGCGGCCGCAATTCCGGCATGGTGCTCTCGCAATGGGCCAAGTTCGCCGCCTTGCAGGCCTTCTGCGGCACCGCGGATGCGATCCGGCTGGGCCATGTGTTCGGCAATTCCGCGTCCGAGCTTGACGCCTTCTTCCGCACCGAAGGCATCGACATCGAGTTCCGCCGCGACGGCTGGATCTGGGGTGCGACCTGTCGTCGGCACGTGGGTTCCTGGCGCGGCATCCTCGCCGCACTCGCGCAACACGGGCTCACGCCGTTCCGCGAAGTGACCGCCGCCGAGATCACCGCGATGACCGGCTCGAAGTCCTTCCTCGCCGGCATCCACGACCCGACCGCCGCCACCATCCATCCCGGCAAGCTGGCGCGCGGCCTGCGCAAGGTGGTGCTGAAGCGCGGCATCCGCGTCTATGAGAATTCCGCGATGGCCCGGCTGGAGCGCGGCCGGCCCGCGGTCGTGCACACGGCAAAAGGTTCGATCGCCGCCGAGCGCGTCGTGCTCACCATGAACGCCTGGTCGACCTCGATCCCGGAGCTCCGCGCGGCGATCCTGGTCATCGCCAGCGAGGACGCGGTCACCGAGCCCATCCCCGATCTCCTGGAGAAGCTCGGCTACAAGGAGAAGCCGCTGATGGGCGACTCCCAGCTCTTCGTCACCGGCTTCCGCACCACCCGCGATCACCGCTTCAATCCCGGCGTCACCGGCGGTGTCATCGGCTTCGGCGGCTTGAACGGCGGGCGCTGGGAAGGCCGCAGCCCCCGCGAGGACGTGATCCGCGCCTGCGTCGAGCGCGGCTATCCAGAGCTCGCCAAGGTGCCTTTCGCCGACAGCTGGTTCGGCCCGATCGACCGCACCCGGAGCGGCCTGCCGCTGTTCGGCGCGCTGCCCGGCCATCCGCATATCTTCTACGGCTACGGCTTCTCCGGGAACGGCGTCGCGACCACGCCGATCGCCGGTCGGATCCTCGCCTCGCTGGCGCTGGATCTGAAGGACGAATGGTCGGGCTGCGGCTTGGTGCGGCCGGCCGAGCGCTGGCTGCCGCCGGAGCCGATCCGCTACATCGGCGCGCACATGGTCCGCGCCGCGATCGCGCGGAAGGACCGGCTCGATCATCTCGACCGCACGCCCGGCCCGATCGTGCGCGCGCTCGCGGGCCTGGCGCCCGGCGGCATCACCACGTCACGCGTCAGCAAATAGAGCAACCACCCAGCAGGAGGGCGACATGCCGAATGCCATTCACTTCAAGCGCAACGAATTGCCGTTCATCCCCTGCAAGGCGCCGGGCGGCGAGACCACGATCGCACGGGTGATCAACGGCAAGATCTCGCAGCACATGGGCGGCGGCCTGGAGATCGCCGAGAACATCAAGGTCCACTGGACCACGCTCTACGACGAGATCCTGTTCATCCACGAAGGCAGCATGATCATCCGCACCGGCCAGGGCGAGATGGAATGCCATGTCGGCGACATCGTCTGGCTGCCGGAGGGCTGCACGTTGGACTACGACATCACCGGCCGCCGCTGCGCCTATTTCTACGCGCTCTATCCCTTCGACTGGGCCAAGCGCAACGGGATGGAAGAGCCGTGAGGCTTTGGAAGCTCGATGCTGAGGGAAGCGATGGTGGGCGGTACTGGGATTGAACCAGTGACCCCTACGATGTCAACGTAGTGCTCTCCCGCTGAGCTAACCGCCCGATATCACAGCGCTTTTTAAAAGCGCGGCCCAGGGCGCGGGGCCGCTGGGCTGGGTGCCGGTTGGGCCGGCGGCACGCGAGATACCACCCCCTCCGGCGCTTTGCAAGCACCGGAAATCAACCGCTTTATTGGTTCTGGTAAGCCTCGGGGCAAACCATTGGCATCCAGGCGCTGACAGCCCGCCCGGAATTCACTAAATCTAATGGCTATGAGCAACGGCACGGCCCTGCCCAAAACCCAAGATGCCCCGGAAGCCGCCGCCCCGGGTATGGAAGCCGAAAGCCCGGCGGCGCCCGATGCCGCCGGCCAGGCAGCCTATGAGATCAGCCGCCCGACGCGGCAGAGCACGCCTTTGGTGCTGGCCTCGCCGCACAGCGGCGACCGCTATCCGGCGGAATTCCTCAAGATGTCCAAGCTCGACCGCGCCACCTTGCGCTTGAGCGAGGACTGCTATGTCGATGAGCTGATCGCCGCCGGGCCGAGCCACGGCGCACCGGTCCTCAAGGCTTTGTTCCCGCGGGTCTATGTCGATGCCAACCGCGAGGCCTTCGAGCTCGATCCCGTGATGTTCGAAGACCGGCTGCCGGAGGCCGCGATCACCGATTCGCCGCGGGTCGCCGCCGGGCTCGGCAGCATCCCGCGCCTCGCCGCCAACGATCGCGAGATTTATGGCCGCAAGCTGCCCTTCGCGGAAGCCGAGCAGCGGATCGCGCGCTATTACCGGCCCTATCACCAGGCGCTCTCGGCCCTGATGCAGGAAACGCGCGAGCGCTTCGGCGGCTGCCTCTTGATCGACTGCCACTCGATGCCCTCGGTCGGCGGGCAGGGTGAGCGCGACCTCGGCCGATCGCGGGTGGATTTCGTGCTCGGCGATTGCTTCGGCGCCTCCTGCGCCGATGCGGTCACCGCCGCGGCCGAGACGCATCTCCGCAAGGAAGGCGCCAACGTCCGCCGCAACAATCCCTATTCCGGCGGCTATGTGACCCAGCATTACGGGCGGCCGACCGAAGGCATCCATGTGCTGCAGATTGAGATCAACCGCTCGATCTACATGGACGAGCAGACCCTCGAGCGTCTCCCGCAGTTCCAGGAGACCAAGGCGCGGCTGGAGCGCCTGATCGCCATGCTGGCCCGTGAGGCGCCGGCCTTGATCCGCCGGCGTTGAGCGTCACGCTTCGCCCCGCCGCCGCCGAAGATCTCGCGACCTTGCGCGAGATCTATGCCGGCCATGTCCTCAACGGCGCCGCCAGCTTCGAGGAAGTGCCGCCCGATCTCGCCGAGTTCGAGCGACGCTGGCGCAGCATTGCCGAGCTCGGCCTGCCCTATCTGGTCGCCTGCGAAGCGGAGCGGGTGCTGGGCTATGCCTATGCCGGGCCCTATCGGCCGCGCAGTGCCTATCGCTTCAGCGTCGAGGATTCGGTCTATCTCGATCCGGCTGCGACCGGGCGCGGCATTGGCCGGCAGTTGCTGGCCGCGATCATCGACGGTGCCACCGCCGCGGGGAAACGGCAGATGCTGGCGGTGATCGGCGACAGCGCCAACCGCGCCTCGATCGCGCTGCATGCCGGCCTCGGCTTCACCGCGGTCGGGACCTTCCGCGCGGTCGGTTTCAAGTTCGGGCGCTGGGTCGATACCGTGCTGATGCAGCGCGCGCTGGGCGAGGGCGATGCCTCGCTGCCTGGCCAATAGGCGCGCAACCCAGCCGCCGCAACCCAGGCGCCATTGTATCGTTTTAAAAAAAAGGGCCGTGCGTCTGGCACGGCCCAAGTTCTGGGAGGAAACGCCCATGAGGGGCGCCGCGACAACGTACTGTCAGGGGAGATTTCCGTTGTCGCACTGCAAAAGATGATGCTGCATAAGCGAAAAGTCAAGCATCTAAAGTGACTCTACGATAACCAGCTAAGCTATTGTCATATAAAAGATAGATGGTCGCTGTTGCAGCGCGGCAACTGTTCAAATCCGAACTTTCTCCGGCGCCCCATCCCGGGAATCGAGACAGGTCCGCCGGAGACCGGGCAAAGCCTCGGAAAGCTTGGACCCAGCGGTCCTAACCGTATATCTCCGTGAACCGCCGGGGGGCCGCTGTTAGACTGCGCGCCCATCTCCGGCGAGATCGGAAGAGCGGGTGGCTCGAGGACAGCAGCAGGACCGGAATCCCTTCAGCGGAAGCGCGAGCAGCATTTCCGGGAAGGGCGAGGCGCGCCTGCGCCGCTGGCTCGACCGCTGGCGCCCCGCGGCGCCGGTGCTGATGCTGTTCGCGATCGGCGTCGGCGCGGTCTTCGGCCTCACCTATCTCGGCGGCGTCGGGCTCGACCGCGAGGCGGCGCAGACTTCGCTGATGGAGATGTCGGGCCAGGTCAGCGACCGCTCGAAGACCCTGGAATCGATCGCGCGCGACTACGCCTGGTGGGATTCCGCGGTCGAGAATCTGGCGATCCGCTTCTCGCCGAACTGGGCCCGCGACAACATCGGCCCGCTCACCATCCCGGCGAGCTACCCGCAGGTCACCGGCATCCTGGCGGTCGGCGGCGACGACCGGGTGCTCTACGGCTTCATCGGCCCGCGCGAGGTCGCGCGCGGCACGCTGCCGGAATTCAGCGGCGGCTTCGCCGAGTTGATGGAAGCGGCGCGCTCGCGCGCGACCGATGTGCCGGTGCCGGTCCATGCCGTGCTCGGCCGCGGCGATGCCGTCTATCTCGCCGCCGCCGCCGCGGTGACACCCTATGCCCGGCCCGCCGGTCCGGCCGCGCCGCAGCCGGTGCTGGTCATGCTGACCGCGCTCGATGCCGCCAGCCTCAACGCGATCGCGCTGGCGACGCGGGTCGAGGGGCTGAAGACCGCCGCGGCGATCGAAGCCGGCGCGATCGGCCAGCCGCTGGTCGGCGCCGACGGCACGCATGTGGCTTATCTCACTTGGCAGCCGCCGCAGCCGGGGCGGCACCTGATCGACCGCCTGCTGATGCCGATCGCGCTGGTGACCTTGCTGCTGGCCGCACTCTGCGTGATGGCGCTCGACCAGATCCTGCGCACCCGCCGCGCCGCGGAGAGCTATGCGGATCTGGTCGCGGCCAAGAATGCCAGCCTGCAGCAGGCCGCGAGCCTGCTCGGCGTCACCATCGATTCGATCGACGAAGGCATCGTCGTGCTCGGCAACGGCGGCGAGATCCGCCATTGGAACCAGACCTACGAGCGGATGTGGAACTTCCCGCCGGGCGTGCTGAAGACCGGGATGAAGCTGCAGGACCTGATCGCCTGGAAGCTGCGCGACGGCGGCTACGAGCTGGTCGACGACGACAACGAATGGTGCGGCGACGCGCCCCCGGCCAAGCGCGGCGAGCGCGAGCCGATCCGGCGCCGTCTCTACCGCGAGCCCAAGGGCCGCCTGATCGAATCCCGCCGCTTCGAGATGCCGGGCGGCGCCGGGCAGATCGGGGTCACCCGCGACCTCACCGACCTTAAAGCCCGCGAGCAGGCGCTGATCGAGGCCCGCGAGCAGGCGGTGGTCGCCAACCGCGCCAAGTCCGAGTTCCTGGCCAATGTCAGCCACGAGCTGCGCACGCCCTTGAACGCGGTCATCGGCTTCTCCGAGGTGCTGGAGGTCGAGCTCTACGGCGCAATCGAGAACCCGCGCTACCGCAGCTACATCCGCGACATCCGCAGGAGCGGGCTGCATCTCTTGAGCCTGATCAACGACATCCTCGACTTCTCCAAGCTCGAGGCCGGCAAGCTGGAGCTGCGGCTGGAGCTCTGCGACTGCTCGGCCATCGCCGACGACGCCGCCCACCAGGTCAGCCACCAGGCCGGCGAGCAGGGGCTGACTTTGGTGATGGACCTGCCGGCGACGCCGCTGGTGATCCAGGCCGACGCCCGCGCCGTGTTCCGAGCCCTGCTCAACATGCTGTCCAATGCGGTGAAGTTCACGCCCGCGGGCAGCGTCACGCTGCGCTACCGGCGCAACGCGGAGGGTGCGGCGGTGTTCAGCGTCGCCGATACCGGCATCGGCATCGCCGCCGCCGACATTGAGAAGGCCCTCTCGCCCTTCGGCCAGATCGACAGCGACATCGCGCGCCGCTACCGCGGGACGGGATTGGGTCTCTCGATCGTCAAGGGCATCTGCGAGCTGCACGGCGGCAGCATCGACATCGACAGCGAAGTCGGCGTCGGCACCACGGTCACCATCGTGATCCCCGACCAGCGCCGCCGCGGCCTGCCCGGCATCAAGGTCACGCCGCGCGAGCCCGCGGCGGTCTAATCGCAGCAGCCGGGATTGCCGTCTTCGGCATTCAACGCCGCGGCCAGGGATTCGCGCCGCTGCGCGGTCGCGACGTCTTCCGCCGGAGGCATCAAGTCCCAGGGCCCCGCCGCGCCGGCCGGCGCCCGGTGAAATTGCCCGTCGGCCCGCCAGGCACAGGCGCCCAGCATCGGCACCTCGCCGGAGATCAACCCGTTCTCGGGGTCGACCGCGGTGATCCGGGCTTCGCGCCGGTCGCGGGTCTTCAGCACCATGCCGGGGCGGCAATGCGCGAGGAAATCGAAGCTCATGCCGCGAGGATAAGCCGGGCAAGCCGCCGGTCAAGAAAGTTGACCGGCTTTCCGCGCCGCCGGTAACTTGCGGCCTAGAGCAGGGGAAGGCGCATTGGCGGAAATCGAGCTCCATGGCCCGGCGAACAGCAGCTTCGTCTGCGCGGCCCGGGTCGCGCTGGAGGAGAAGGGCGTCCTCTATAACCTGATCGAGCCCGACATCCTGCGGGCCCGCGGCTTCCGTCTCGCCGACCTCTTGCGCTACCTCGCTGCGCAGCAGCCCAGATTGGTCGAGGGCGATTTCGCGCTGTTCGATTGCGATTCAATCCTGCGCTATGTCGATGAGGGTTTCGAAGGCCCGTTGCTGCAGCCCTCGGCCGCGCGCCCGCGGGCAATGATGGTCGAGATCCAGGGCATCATCCGCGAATACCTCTATCCCGCGGCGATCGGCAAGATCGCGACCCAGCGGCTGTTCGCGCCCTTCCTCGGCAGCGCCACCGACCTGCGCCTGGTCGAGGAGGCGGTGCAGCCGATGACCGATGCCCTGCAGGCGATCGAGCAGATCTCGCTCGCGGCACACGACGGCGAGAAATCCGAGCTCCTGATCGGGCCGCAGGTGACCCTGGCCGACATCGCGCTGATGCCGATCGCCTCCTACCTCTCCATGACGCCGGAAGGGCAGAAGGCGATCGCCGCCTCCAGGCGTCTCGCGCGCTGGTGGCTCAGTGTGTCGCGCCGGCCGAGTCTGGCGCGGTCCTGGCCGGGTTTGGGCTAGCCGCCAGCAGGCTGGTGAAACGCAAGGCGAAGAGCAGCGCTCCCACCGGCGCCAGCACGCCGATCCCGAACACCGTCAGCACCGCATGTGACACGTCGGCCGGCAGCAGCGCGTCGGTCAGCCCTGCGCCGTTGGCGATCACGCCCGCCGCCGCCGCGCCGAAGGCAATGCCCAGCGAGCGGATCGTCGGAATGGAGGAGGCGGTCAGCGTCTCCTCGCCGGCCCGCGCATGCCGCATGGTGGCCGCGGTCACATGGAGATTCGAGCAGCCGAGGCCGAGGCCAACCAATCCGTTCAGCATCGGGATGACGTAGGTCGGCACCTGCTCCATGCCGAAGGCGAGGGCCGCGAGGCCGGTCACGCACATCACCTGCCCGGCGATGATCGCGATCGAGGCGGCGCGGCCGTGGAGATGCGCGGTCGCCATCGAGGCCGCGGTCCATGAGACCGCGAGGCTCGCGGTCATGTAGCCCGCGACCAGCGGATCGACGCCATGCAGCACCTGCAGCGCCAGCGGCAGGAAGACGCCGATCACCGTATGGGTCATCGAGGAGAGGAAGAATACCCAGCTCGCCGACCCGGTCGTGGTATTCGGCGAGAAGGGATGGCTGGGGAAGAGCTTCGCCGCCCCCGCCGCATCCAGCCGCAAGGTCTGCCAGACCAGCAGCACGGAAGCCGCGATCAGCGCCGCCTGCACCGCGATACTGTGCCAGTTGCTGGCCACGCCGACGCAGAGCACGCCGAGGCTGAGCAGCGCCATGCGCCGCCAGGGAAAGCCGTGCTTGGGCGGCGTGGCGCTGCGCTCCGGCAGGCCGAACCAGGCCGCGGCCATGAAGCCGATGATGATCGGCGCGTTGATCCAGAAGGCGCCGCGCCAGAATCCGTATTCCGCGAAGGTGCCGCCGACCGCCGGGCCGATCAGCGCGGCGACGCCCCAGGTGGAGGAAATGAGCCCGAGGATGCGCTTGCGCAACCGCTCCGGATAGAGCTCGGAGACCAGCGCCATCGACAGCGAGATGATGAGGCCGCCGCCGAAGCCCTGCACCAGCCGCGCCGCCAGCAGCACGAACATCGCCGGGCTCAGCGCGCAGGAGACCGAGCCCAGCAGGAACAGCAGCGAGCCCAGGCAATAGGCGCGGCGCGCGCCGAACTTCGCCTTCATCGGCGAGCCGGTCGCGGCGCCGATGATCGAGGCCACCATGTAGAGCATGGTGGTCCAGGAGTAATAGCTGGCGCCGCCGATATCGCGCACCACCGAGGGCATCACCGTGGTGACGATGAAGACATCAACCGCATGCAGGCCGATGCCGAGATTGAGCATGATGGTGTAAAGGCCGAGCCCGTCCTTGAAGACGGCGCCCCATCCGACTTTTTGTTCTGGCACGAAGACCTGCGCGGGAACTGCACCTGCGGGAAGCTGCCGCCGACTATAGAGTTCCCGGGGGTGATGTCAAAACGCCGCAGGCCTGTGCTAAGTACACCGCATCCGCCAGCAAGGAGCGCGTTATGTCGAATGCCATTGTTCGTTTTGGGGCCAATCCGCCCGCGGTCGAGGCGGGCAAGCCCGACAACCCGATCTCCGGCGCGCCGGTGACCAGGTTGCAGAACTACTTCACCGATCAGACCGGCCAGTTCTTCTCCGGCATCTGGGAATCCTCGGTCGGCAAATGGCCGGTCAGCTACAGCGAGAGCGAGTTCTGCGCGATCCTGGAAGGCAAATGCGTGCTGACCGACGCCGCCGGGAAAGCCGAGACCTTCTCGAAGGGCGACAGCTTCGTCATCCCGAGCGGTTTCGCAGGCACCTGGGAAACGGTCGAGCCGGTCCGCAAGCTCTACGCGATCTTCGAGGCGAAGAGTTGAGCTACTCCGCCGGGTGGCGGTGCTCGGAGGCCTGGCTGGAATAGATGGCGCCCATGACGCCGCCTTTGATCAGCGGCAGCAGCACGCCCATCATCACCACCGCGACCGGCACCCAGAGCGACTGCACCCACATCGGCGGATGCCCGAGCTGCTCGGTGAACAGCACGCCGGCGATCACCACATGGCCGACCAGGAACACGGTGAAATAGGCCGGCGCGTCATCGGCGCGCAGCGGCTCGAAGGCGAGGCCGCAGGATGCGCAGGATTCGGCGGGCGTCAGATAGCCGGCGAACATCTTGCCCTTGCCGCAGCGCGGGCAGCTGCGCTTCAGGCCGCGCATCAGTGCTTCGGTCCAGGTCGGTCGGGAGGACATGATCATGTGCACCGGGGCAATTTGATAAGCGTCAATTTAGCGGAATTCCGCCCCGCATCCATGTGACCGGTTGTCGCTTAAACTCATTCTAAACGAGAGGTAAACGGCGCCCCGCCGTGGGAGAAGGAGGGCTGAAAGCGATTGGACGCTAAGCGATGATGCCGCTTACGCGATGATGCCCCTTACGCGATGATGTCGGGCAGCAGCTTCGATTCCAGCTTGATGATCTGATCCTTGAGCGCGAGCTTGCGCTTCTTCAGGCGCTGGATCTGCAGCTGGTTGAACGGCGAGGTCTCGGCGAGCCGCTGGATCACGTCGTCGAGGTCGCGGTGCTCCGACCGCAGTTCCTCGAGCTTGACCCGCATTTCTGTGACGCTGGGTATCACGCTCAATGCTTGCTCCTCCCGTTGCCCGGCATTCTATCCCAAGCCCCCGGCTATCCCAAGTCCCGCGAAGTCAGGGGCGAGGTCATGGACTTGCGCGCCGGGGTCCGGAGCCTTAGACATCAGGTCACAACCTCCCCAGCAGCCCGGAAATCAGCCCCGGATGGAAAATTCCTTCGACTTGACGGTTATCGGCGGGACGGTCTGGACCGTCAGCGGCCCGACCGAGACCGATATCGGCATCAAGGGCGGCCGAGTCGCTGCTTTCGGCGATCTTTCCCGGGCTAAGGCCGCGCAAAGCATTGCCGCCAGGGGCCTGACCGTGCTCCCGGGTGCGATCGACACCCAGGTGCATTTCCGCGAGCCCGGACTTACCCACAAGGAAGACCTGGAAAGCGGCACCGCGGGCGCCGCGCTCGGCGGCATCACCGCGATCTTCGAGATGCCCAACACCAACCCGAACACGCTCGACGGCAAGGACATCCAGGACAAGCTCGACCGTGCCAAGGGCCGCAGCTGGGTCGACCATGCCTTTTTCGTCGGCGCCTCGGACGAGAATATCGAGACGCTGGCCCAGACCGAGCTGGTCCCGGGCTGCTCCGGCGTGAAGATCTTCATGGGCTCCTCCACCGGCAGCCTGCTGGTTGCGGAAGACGACAGCCTGGAACGCGTGCTGGCCAACGGCCGCCGCCGGGTCGCGATCCACGCCGAGGACGAAGCGCGGCTGCGCGAGCGCCTCGCCTTGGTCAAAGGCGGCGCAGACCCCGCGATGCACCCAGTCTGGCGCGACGAGGAGACCGCGCTCCGCGCCACCAAGCGCATCATCGCGCTGGCCCGCAAGACCGGCCGCCGCATCCACATCCTCCATGTCTCGACCGGCGACGAGGTGCCGATCCTCGCCGCCAACAAGGACCTGGTGACGATGGAATGCCTGACGCATCATCTCACCTTCGCCGCCCCCGAATGCTACGAGCGGCTCGGCACCTTCGCCCAGATGAACCCTCCCGTGCGCGACGCCCGTCACCGCGAGGCACTCTGGCAGGCGGTGCGCGACGGCGTGGTCGATTGCATCGGCTCCGACCACGCGCCGCATACCAAGGAGGAGAAGGCGAAGCCCTATCCGCAGTCGCCCTCCGGCATGCCCGGCGTGCAGACCCTGCTGCCGATCATGCTCGACCACATGAACGCCGGACGGTTGACGCTGCAGCGCGTGGTAGATCTCACCAGCGCCGGCCCGGCCCGGATCTTCAACATCGCCGGCAAGGGCCGCATCGCCTTGGGCTACGACGCCGACCTCTCGATCGTGGATCTGAAGGAAAAGCGCGAGATCACCAACGACTGGATCCGCACCAAATGCGGCTGGACGCCTTATGCCGGCATGAAGATTACCGGCTGGGTCAAGTCAACGGTGATCCGCGGCAACATCGTCATGCGCGACGATGAGCTGCTGGAGAAGCCGATCGGCGCCCCGGTGCGGTTCACGGAGACGCTGGCAAGGGCCTAAGCTGCCGGCTTTCCGCGGCCCACAAAACCGCTAGACTGGCGTCCATGCGGACGCGCTCTCTCCTGGGCATTTTGTTTGCCGGCCTGATCGTGGCGGGTTTGGTTAGATTCGCCCGCGCCGATGAAGTGCCCCCGGATGCCAGCTTGAAGCTCCAAGGCGATGCCACGTTCGATGTCGAGCTGCAACGGCGTAAGACGCCTGTTTGCGGCGTTGAATGGGACTTCCTTTTTGCCAAGAAGGATATTGATTTCAGTCTGGTCTGGATCGGTGACGGAATCGATCGGCGGCACTTCGTGCTGAAGACCGAAGTGTGGCGGCATTCCGTGGATGGCCAGTGCGAATTCGCCGAGCTGGTCGATCGCATGGATGTCTCGGTATTCGACGCGTCGGCCGGCAACGCTACGCCTCTCTATTCACTGTCGCTTGCTCCCGAAGTGCATGATGAATTCACGGACCTTTCCATTGCCGAAACCGTTGGGCCGTTCCTGAAGCTCTATACGGGTGAAAGGGACGGTCGCGCCGACCATTTCAAGGATCCCGGCGGTCCTTACCGCTACTACGACCTTCGCAGCGGCAAGCTGCTGTTTCTCGCCGATGAATTGGGCTCGGTTGCCGAACTAACGGTGAAGGGCGCAACAGACGCCAGTCGTTTCATCGGCCTCAGCGTGCGCCGCGGCACGATCGCTGCAGGGAGCGAGGAAGACAAGGCCGGCTATGTCGCAACCGTGACCTATGCGTCGCGCGACGGCATCTTGCAGCAAGCCAAGGTCCTCGGCATTTCCGGGCCGGCGATTCGGTATGACGAGCTCAACCCACGCATCACGCTCATCGGCGGCAATGTCTATGGTGGCGATTTGATCGGCGGTGAGGCCGCCAAGTCCGGCGGAGAGATCGTCTTCCGGCCGGGCGCGAGCGACGCGGAAACCTTCGACGGCTGCACCGTCCGTGTCGCGCTGACCGAGAGCATCACCCTGGATATTCCGCTGACCAAAGACCGCCTGGATTTTGTCGCCGCCGGCCGGCTGACCGGCTTCACACTATCCGTCATTCAGTGACCAACCGCAGAGAGATGCGTTGATGTTCAAAGCCCTGGTGTTGGAAGAGAAGGACGGCAAGGTCATCTCGTCGATCCGGCAGGTCGACGAGGCGAAGCTGCCGGAGGGCGATGTCACCGTCGCGGTCTCGCATTCCACCTTGAATTACAAGGACGGGCTGATCCTGCTGGGGCAGGGGCGGCTGGTGCGGCAATACCCGCATATTCCCGGCGTCGATTTCGCAGGCACCGTGCTTGAGAGTGCGCATGAAGGTTTCAAGCCCGGCGATGCCGTCGTCTTGACCGGCTGGCGCGTCGGTGAGGCGCGCTGGGGCGGCTATGCCGAGAAGGCGCGGGCCAAGGGCGACTGGCTGGTGAAGATCCCCGCCGGCCTCGACGCGCGCCGCGCCATGGCGATCGGCACCGCGGGCTTCACCGCGATGCTGGCGGTGATGGCGCTGGAGGAGCACGGTCTCACGCCGGCCAAAGGCCCGGTGCTGGTGACCGGCGCCGCCGGCGGCTTGGGCAGCGTCGCAACCGCGATCCTGGCCAAGCTCGGCTACAAGACGGTCTGCTCCACGGGACGCGCCGAGACGCATGACTATCTCAAAGGCCTCGGCGCAGCCGAGATCATATCGCGCGAGACCATCGCCAAGCCGAGCGGCAAGCCGCTGGACAGCGAGGCCTGGGCCGGCGTTATCGATTCCGTCGGCGGCGCGACGCTCGCGACCGTGTTGTCGCAGGTGATGTATCACGGCTCGGTGGCGAGCTGCGGCCTCGCCGGCGGTGCCAAGCTGGAAACCACGGTCGTCCCGTTCCTGCTGCGCGGCGTCAACATCCTCGGCATCGATTCCGTGATGTGCCCGATCGAACGCCGCCGCGTTGCCTGGTCACGCCTCGCCAAGGATCTGCCGGTGGAGAAGCTGGAGTCCACGATCCAGACCGCGACGCTCGAGAACATCGCCGGCTTCGCGCCGGAGATTCTGGCCGGCAAGGTGCGCGGGCGGGTGGTGGTGGAGATATAGCGCGGCGCATTGCGTCGTTGCCCGATTGAACGCAAGAGCTTCAAGAAGCTCCGTCATCCCGGGACTTGGTCCCGGGATCCACGCCTTTTCTTCTTTCGAGATCCAAGGCGTGGATCCCGGCGCCTAGCGCCGGGATGACGACCGAGTGAATCCAGCGGAACTCACCCCGCTTCCGCGGCCCCGGTGATCCGCACGATCTTCCGCACATTTCCCGCCTTCAGATGCACGTCCTTCGCCGGGTTGAATTGGCGCAGCACGACTTCGTCCTCGTTGCGGCGGAGGAATTGGCGGATCAGGCCCTGGCCGTCGGCGAGCTCGACCGCGACGAAGCAGTTCTTGGTCAGGGGCCGGTTCGGATTCACATAGAGCAATTCGCCGGCGTAGTAGCGCGGCTCCATCAGGTCGCCGTCCATGTAGAGCGCCAGTGCGTTGAACACGCCTTTGAGGTTGGCTGGGCGCTCGACGAATTCCTTGGCCTCGCCCTGGATGAACAGGAAGCCGTCGCCGTCGCCCTTGACCGTGCCCATGACCGGCAAATCGCGTTGCGCTTGCGTTGCGGCGGCGCGGGCGGGCGCGCTCTCGCGGCGCTGGTTGACCGGCTGTCCGGCCTCGATGCCGGCGAGGCCCAGCACCGCACCGGATTCGACGCCATGCGGCACGAAGATCGCCTCGAGATCGCGCGCCAGCTCGAAGGGCAGAAAGCGGCGCTTATAGCGGTCCTCGTAATGCTGATAGCGGGTGAGACTCCAGCCCAAGGCCTCGGAGACGGCGCGCATCGTCAGCCCGGCCTGCTCGCGCAGTTCCTTCAAGCGACGTGCAGCTTCCGAAATCTCCGTCATTCACCGCTCCGGCATCGCAGCGCCCCGGGCGGGGCCTGCTTCACCGCATAATACGTTTTTCGGAGAGGGTGTCCATGCGTAAAGCCGCTTTCGGAGCTGGCGTGGAAATCTTCTCGCCAAAACAATGCGCTG
Source organism: Dongia sp. (assembly GCF_041905885.1). Taxonomy (NCBI): domain Bacteria; kingdom Pseudomonadati; phylum Pseudomonadota; class Alphaproteobacteria; order Rhodospirillales; family Dongiaceae; genus Dongia; species Dongia sp. Next base: position 56,366 of record NZ_JAYRKD010000033.1, read on the forward strand.
GCGGGAACAAACCGCTGGCCCGCTGCGTTTCGGGCGGGATTTGGTTTCCGGTTCGGGGCCGCGGAAGCCGCAGGCGTACAGGGACGAAACATGGGCCTCTATCTGGTTGTCGCGACACGCGACCTCACCGCGGCGGTAACCGCCCTCTTTCCCGCCTTCTATATGCCGCTCCGGCGCTGCGCTCTGGTCGCCTATGACGGCGGCGCGGGTGAACTGGCGCGCCGGCTTGACCTCGGCTGCAGCGGCGGCCCGGGCATCCTGGTCACGGACGCGGGCGGCCGCGTTGCGCGGGTTGCGGCGAGCCTCGCCGTCGCGCTCATCTCCTTGGGCGTGCTGACGTGAGATGCTTGATCGACTATCATCGCGGTGATGAAGCGAAGCGCAGCATTGTTGCGGAGGATGCACAGGCTCTTGGGCGCGGTTTTGGCGGCGGCGGCGTTTGCGTATTGCATGCCGGCGGCGGTGGCGCAGAGCACCGAGCCGGAGAAGCCGGCCGACTTCAAGGCCATGCAAACGCCGGGCATGCCCGCGCCGCTCACGACCACGCCGGGCGCGTCACTGATCACGCCCGCAACCGGCGCCGTCAATCCGCCGGCGGGCTTCACCGGCAGCAAGATGGTGATGACCCAGCGCGTGTGGCAGGACTACGTCAAATACCTGCGCAACGACGTCGCGATCGGCTATGGCCTGTTCATGATCACGGTCGATGGCCAGGCTTCCGACGTGAAATCGTGCCGAAATTATGCCTGCCAGATCAGCCCGATCACGCGAACCGCCGCGCTGGACGAATGCCGGGCGAAATTGAACAAGCGGCGCTGCATCGTCTTCGCGGAAGGCCGCGACATCAAATACGCCTATCAGGTCGTCCCCTGAGGGGAGAATCCAGGCCCGGTGCAACCCGATTCCGGAGCCTGGGACTGTGACCGGATTAAGGCAGTTTCCCGGCTCATCACAAGGCCTTAACGGCGAGATTTTGGGTTGCCATATGCGGCTTGGGGATATAAAGCTAGCCGCACAATAATAATAAAATTGCTCATGACCTGCTGGGGATCTGAGCTTGTGTTCGCGTTCATTGGAAAGTTCAGTCGGGTCGACGGGGGCGGTGCTGCATAAAATGCCGGTAACGAGATTCCTGCGCATAAGAGAGAAATTGCAGGCGGTCTTCGCGACGCGCGACGTGATCTTGCGCAGCGACGGCCGCATCCGTTACCTGCGGCTGACCGCGCGGACTCAAGTCGTCAGCGTCGTGGCGCTGACCGTGATCGGCTTCTCGGCGATCACCGCGTCGATCGGCATGAGCGTGCAGCAGCTCTCGATCCGCGGCCATGACATCGAGGTGCGCAACGCCGACGATGCCTATACGCGGCTGCTGACCGAGGTCACCGGCTATTTCGACCAGTTCTCCAAGAGTGCCAACGTCGCGGTCGCCGACGAGACCTATCTGCTCGGTCTCTCCGACGACGAGAGCGCCGCGCGCCGCCGCCTCGCCGGCGGAACCGCGTCGGGCGACTTCTGGACCCTGACCGCCGCAAGCCCTGAGGAGCAGCAGGCTCTGCGCGAGAAGCTGCGCCTGGCGCTGCGCGACAAGCTCGCCTCCTTCGACACCGACCTGCAGCGCATCGCCGCGCGCAACCAGTCCTTGAGCAAGCAGCTGGTCGACGTGCAGCACAAGAACACCGCGCTGACCGACGAGCGCGACAGCGTCACCGAGGACCGCGACCGGCTGGCGCGCGAGGTGGCGGCCCAGCACAACGAGAACCTGGCGCTGAATTCCCGCCTCGCCCAGCTGACCGAGACCAGGAGCCGGCTCGATGCCGAGCTCGCGGCCGAGGCCGAGAAGCAGGACGCGCTCAACCGGCAGCTCGCCGATCTGCAGCGCCAGCTCGAAGAGACCAAGGTCGCCAATCTCGACCTCACCCGCCAGGTCGCGCAGAACCAGCGCGCGCTCTCGACCGTGATCGCCCAGCGCAACCTGGTGCAGACCGACCGCACCGACATGGCCGGCACGATCGAGGATCTGAAGCAGCGCCTCTCCACCCTGCAGGAAAGCCAGGCGAGCTTTGTCAGTCATCTGACCGAGCGCACCCGGCAGAACCTCTCCGACATGGAGAAGACGGTGCAGATGACCGGCCTCAAGGTCGATGATCTGCTGCGCCTCACCTCCGAGCCCGGGATGGGGCAGGGCGGTCCGTTCATTCCCGCCCCGACCGACACCAAGGATTTGAACGAGAAGAAGCTGCTGGAAAGCGTCGCCACCCTCGACGACGAGGTCGGCCGCTGGGAGAAGCTGCAGGTGATCCTGCGTTCGCTGCCGCTCTCGACCCCGGTGGACCGCTACTACATCTCCAGCGGCTTCGGCGAGCGCACCGACCCGCTGAACGGCGAGGCCGCCATCCACGAAGGCCTGGACATGGTGGATTCCATCAAGTCCGACGTGATGGCGACAGCTCCCGGCCGGGTAATTTTTGCCGGCTGGCGCGGCAGCTACGGGCGGGTGGTCGAGATCGACCACGGCCTCGGCATCATGACGGTTTACGCCCACCTCGATTCGGTCCTGGTAAAGGTCGGGGACTTGGTGGATTATCGGCAGACGATCGGCAAACTCGGCAATTCAGGCCGGAGCTCGGGGGCACACGTCCATTACGAGGTCCGCTTCGAGGGCAAGCCGCTCGATCCCATGGGCTTCTTGAAGGCAGGGCGGTATGTTTTCAAAGGCTAACAAGCAGAGCCAGTCCACCTCGATGATGGACGGCGGCAGCAAGCCGGTCACCAAGGCCAGCGTGCCCTCGATCATCAGCCCGGATCTCCGGATCAACGGCGACATGGTCTGCAGCGGCGACATCCAGATCGACGGCTGGGTCGAAGGCGACATCCAGAGCCGCAACGTGACCGTCGGCGAAGGTGCCACCGTCCACGGCGCGGTGCAGGCCGAGAACGTGAAGATCTGCGGCATCGTCAACGGCCAGATCCGCGCCGACAACGTGGTGCTCGAGAAGACCGCCCGCGTCACCGGCGATATCCTGCACAAGTCGCTCTCGATCGAGCAGGGCGCCTTCCTCGAAGGCATGTGCAAGCGGATCGACTCTTCGCCGGCCGCTCCGGTGCTCGACAAGGGCCTGCTGGCCAAACCGGTCGGCGCACCGAAGGATCGCGTGCTGGGCCTCGGCAACACCGAACCCCTGGTCCCCACCGACAAGGCCGCGGTGAACTAGGGCCTCAAGTCGTCATCCGCGGGCTTGACCCGCGGATCTCGTGCCGATTGGAAACAGATGCCCGGGTCAAAAGCCCGGGCTTCTTCGTTTCAGGGGATCGCGAAATCCTCGCCGTCCAGCGCGCGCTTCAGCATCTCCGGGTCGGCATTGCCGCCGGATGCCACCACCGCGACCGTCTTGCCCCGGAACTTATCGCGGTTGAGCAGGGCGCAGGCCAGCGACGAGGCGCCGCCCGGCTCCATCACCAGCTTCAGCCGCGTCAGCGCGAATTTCATCGCCTTCAGGATATCGGCATCGCTGGCGGCGAGGCCGCCGCTGAGCAGCGCCTTATGCACCGGGAAGGTGAGCTCGCCCGGGATCGGCGACATCAGGGCGTCGCAGATCGAGACCGAGCCCGGCGCATTGCCGACCCGCTTGCCCTCCATGAGCGAGCGCTGCAGGTCGTTGCAGGTCGCGGGCTCGGCGGCATAGACCTGCGCCGCGGGCCAGAGATGCTTCACCGCCGCGGCGACGCCGGCGACGAGGCCGCCGCCGCTCGCCGGCGCGATCACCACATCCGCCTTCATCCCCAGCGCCTCGGCCTGCGCGCAGAGCTCCAGCCCCGACGTGCCCTGTCCCGCCATGATCGCCGGGTCGTCGTAGGGCGGCACCATCACCGCGCCGGTCTTGGCCGCAATGTCGCTGGAGATCTGCTCGCGGGATTCCGTGTGCCGCTTGTAGAGCACGACTTCGGCGCCGAGCGCCTTGGTGTTCTCGATCTTGATCCGGGGCGCGTCGTCCGGCATCACGATGGTCGCCTTGAAGCCGAGCATCGCCGCCGCCGCCGCGACGCCCTGCGCGTGGTTGCCGGAGGAGAAGGCGACCACCGCGCGTGCCCCGGGGTTCTGCTCCTTGACGATCATCAGCTTGTTGCAGGCGCCGCGAAACTTGAACGAGCCGGTGCGCTGCAGAGTCTCGGCCTTCACCAGCAGGCGGAAGCCCAGCGCATCATCGAGCTGCGGATAATGGAGCAGCGGCGTCTTCACCGCCTTGCCGGCGATCCTTTTCGCGGCGGCTTCGACATCGGCAAACTGCACCGCCAAGCCGGCGGAATTTTCCAAGCTGTCCATGGACCCGTGCCTTGCAAGCATTGAAGAGCGGATACTCTTCCACAGCTTGGCACGTCACAACAACCATCCCCGCGCGCGCAATTGTATGCCGACAATACCGGCCGGAGCAGGCTTGCGATGCTTCAGTTGACGGCGGCGCGCCGGAGATCGTCGTCCAGCGCCAGCTTGGAGGGACCCTTGGTCAGGCGGCTGCGATAGACCTGCAGGTTCTCCATCACGCGCTGTACGTAGTTCCGGGTCTCGTCGAAGGGGATGCTCTCGATCCAGTCCACCACATCGGTGTCGGCCTGGCGCGGGTCGCCATAGGTGTCCATCCACTGCCGCACCCGGTTGGGCCCGGCATTATAGGCCGCGGTCGCCAGCACATAGGAGCCGCCGAAGCGATCGACCAGCTTGTCGAGATAAGCCCGGCCCAGCGTGATGTTGAACTTCGGGTCCGAGGTCAGCCGCGAATCCTTGAACTTCGCGACCTTCAATTGCTTGCCCATCTGCTTGGCGGTGTCGGGCATCAGCTGCATCAGGCCCATGGCGCCGGCGGGGCTCACCGCCTGGGCGTTGAAGGCACTCTCCTGGCGGATCAGGCCGAGCACGAAGGCGGGCTCGACCTTGCCGCCGGCCGGGACCGAGATCACCGGGAAGAGATAGTCCGCCATCTCGGCGCCGCTCTGCCGCGCGTTCTTCGCCGCCATCAGCGCCAGGTCGTCCTGGTCGCTCTGCCGCGCCAGGATCGCCAGCATGCGGTAGTCGGCCAGCTTCTCGTCGGCGTCCTGGATCAACCGCACCAGGAAGGGCCGGGTGCGCTCCTTGACGCCGATCGCGTTCAACGCGCGGATCACCCGCACCAGCTCCTGCTTGTCGAAGGCGTTGGTCTCCTTCGTGGTCGGCTTCGGCTCGACCTTGATGCGGAGCGCGGTGCTGGTGCCGAGCCGCATCGCCGCGAGCTGGCCGTAATAGACGGTGAGGTTTGCGGAGGCGAGCTTGTACCACTTGTCCGCCGCCTTCTTGTTCTTGCGGACCTCCTCGGCGCGGCCGGCCCAATAGGCGCCGCGCGCCTTGGAGAAGACCGAGCTGGTGCCGTTGTAGAGATTGGAGAAGTGGCGCACCGCCGTGTCCGGCTCCTGCAGGAAGCGGAGCGCGATCCAGCCCGACAGCCACTCGCCGTCGGCAAAGGCGGTGCCGCTCTCCGAGCCATGGCTCGCGGCCAGCCGATAGGCGATCGAGACCGAGCCTTCGTCCAGCGCGTCGCGCGCCGCATTCTCGATCTCGCCCCAGAGCTTATCCGGCTTGCGCGCCTTCAGGGGCGGTGTGTCGAGCGCCGCCGCGGCCTTCTGGAACTCGTCCTGGCGCCGCCAGTACCGCGCGGTCTCGAACACCAGGCCGGGGTCGAGCTTCAGCTTGGCCGGCACCGCGGCCAGCGCCGCTTCGGCGCTGCTCGCCTCGTCGGCGAGCTTCATGCGCGCGACCGCGACCAGCCGGTAGCCGTCATCCACGCGGTCGAGCATGCGCTTGGCGGCATCCTGGTCCCCGTCCCAGAGCAGCAGGTCGAGCCGCGCCACGTGATCGGCCGGGCGCAGGAAGGAGCCGGCGGCATCCAGGAAATCGCTCTCGTCGTCGGAATCGAAATCGAGATCCATCCAGGCGGCGCGGGCGATCTTGGCCGCCGCCTCGGCGGCACCGCTGTCGGAGAGCGCCGCGATCAGCCGGGTCGCGCCTTTCGGCGTCTGCGGCGCGCGGTCCTTGAACCAGGCGATCACCGATTTCGCCGGCATGCCCTCGGGCATGGCGCGCTCGGCCTGGGCCTGCAGGCTGCCCATGCGCGGCCATTTCGGGTTCTTGCCCATGAAGGCGGAGATCTCGTCGAAGGAACGGCCCGGACCCGGCCGGCTCAAGTTCAGCCAGAGGATCACCTTGCGCGGCAGCGGGTTCTTGGCCTTGGCCGCGATCGTCATCGCCTCGCCCCAGCGGTCCTTGGAGACCGCCGCGAAAGCCTGCTTGTAGATCGCAATGTCGCTGCTGCTGAGGCCGCCCGCATCGGCGCGCGCTCCGCCCGAAACCAGACCCAAACCCAGCAAGACCAGCAGAAGAAGTCCAACCCGCCGCACGGCGCTACCCCGATATCTGCCCGAAACCACGACTCGGGCTCCGAAAGATTTCCGTGGCATTATAGTCGTTTAGAAAGCTTTTCTCAAATTGCATCTCCGGCGAATCGCCGGGTTTCCCGGCGACTTGCAGGTTCGAGGCCCGCCCGATATGTTCGCCGCGCGCCGAAACCCACCGGTTCAAGCCTCAATTGAACCAGGGCCTTGGTGTAGACTGGGTTAACAAGAACACGCGGGACGCGGCGAGGGCAGGATGTTCAAGGGATCGATCACGGCTTTGATGACACCGTTCAAGAACGGCGCGGTGGACGAGCAGGCCTTCCAGAAATTCGTCGCCTGGCAGATCGCCGAGGGCATCAACGGCGTGGTTCCCTGCGGCACCACCGGCGAAAGCCCGACCCTCTCCCACGACGAGCACAAGCGCGTGGTCGAACTCTGCATCGAGGTCGCCAAGGGCAAGGTGCCGGTCATCGCCGGCACCGGTTCCAACTCGACCGACGAGGCGATCGACCTCACCAAGCATGCCGAGCAGGCCGGCGCCGACGCGGCGCTGATCGTGCTGCCCTATTACAACAAGCCGACGCCGGAAGGGCAGTTTCAGCACTTCAAGGCGATCCACGACGCCACCAACATCCCGATCGTGATCTACAACGTGCCGCCGCGCTCGGCCGTCGACATGTCGGTCGACACCATGGCGCGCTGCGCGAAATTGGAGCGCGTGGTCGGCGTCAAGGACGCGACCGCCGATCTCGCCCGGCCGATCCGTACCCGCATCGCCATCGGCAAGGATTTCTGCCAGCTCTCCGGCGAGGACGCGACCGCGCTGCCGTTCCTGATCCAGGGCGGCCATGGCTGCATCTCGGTCACCTCCAACGCCGCGCCGAAACTGACCTCGGAAATGCACGCCGCCTGGCGCAAGGGCGACATCGACACCGCGATGTCGATCAACGAGAAGCTGATGCCCTTGAACGACGCGATGTTCTGCGAGACCAGCCCCGGCCCGGTCAAGTTCGCCATGTCGCTGCTCGGGCATGGCACGTCCGAACTGCGTCTCCCGCTGGCGCCGATCGCGGATTCCAGCCGCGCCAAGGTCGAGGCGGCGATGAAGAAAGTGGGCTTGATCGGACAGTAGGGGCTGCTTATTTCATGCCCCCGCTGTATCTATTGAAACCACGATGGCCCGCGACACTTCCAAAGACCGTTTCGCCGCGCAGAACCGCAAGGCGCGGCACGACTTTTTCATCGAGGACACGCTCGATGCCGGCATGGTGCTGACCGGCACCGAGGTGAAGTCGCTGCGCCTCGGGCGCGTCAGCATCAACGAGGCCTTCGCCACCGAGAAGGACGGCGAGATCTGGCTCTACAACGCCTATTTCCCGGAATACGAATCCGCCAACCGCTTCAACCACGAGCCGCGCCGCCCGCGGAAGCTGCTCCTGAAGCATCGCGAGATCAAGAAGCTGCACGGCCAGACCGAGCGCCAGGGGATGACCTTGATCCCGCTCTCGATCTACTTCAACGAACGCGGCATCGCCAAAATGCAGCTCGGCCTGGCGCACGGCAAGAAGAAGGTCGACAAGCGCGCGACCGAGAAGGAGCGCGACTGGAAACGCGACCAGCACAAGCTGCTGAAGACCCGCAGCCGCGGGGATTAGCGCAGGTCGATAGAATCTTTGCGTCGCACCCCCACCTTACCTGCCCCGAAGACGGGGGAGGAAGAAGGCTGGCGCCTCGCAAAAACCCCTCCCCCGTCTTCGGGGGAGGCTGGGAGGGGGTGCCCCACACTCGGTGCCCTAAATCCCCGCCGCCCGCTTCGCGATCCCGATCGCGTTCTCGAACATCGCCGGCGTCAGCACGCCGGTATTGGTGTTGTAGCGCGAGCAATGATAGCTATCGACCAGGGTGACGCCGCAATTCAGCACATGCGTCGCCGCATGGGCGAACTTGAACCGGCTCTTCTTCTCGCCCAGCGCCTTCAGCGCCGCGTCATGGGCGATGGCACCCAAGGCCAGCATCACCTTCGCATCCGAGGCCAGGATCTCGGGTTTGAGGAACTGGTTGCAGGTGGTGATCTCGACCGGCAGCGGCTTGTTCTGCGGCGGCACGCAGCGCACCGAGTTCACGATCCGGCAGTTCACCAGCTGCAGCGTGTCGTCCGGCCGCTCCTCATAAGTCCCGGTGGCCAGCCCCAGCTTCAGCAAGGTCGCGAACAGCAGATCGCCGGCCCAGTCGCCGGTGAAGGGCCGCCCGGTGCGGTTGGCGCCGTGCAGTCCCGGTGCGAGGCCGACGATCAGCAGCTTCGCGTCATGCGGCCCGAAGCAGGGCACCGGCGCGTTGAAGTAGTCCGGCAAAGCCGCGCGGTTGGCGTCGCGGAACTCCTTCAGCCGCGGGCAGAGCGGGCAATCGAGACTGGGGGTCGGAATCCCGGCGGGCGAAGACACGGGGCTTAAGCGCCACGCTCCTCGGCGGGCTCCGGGGCCGGGCTCCTCGCGTCATTGCCTTGGGGCTTTGCCGCATGCTGCCGGGCGATTTCCGGCATGAGCTCCGTGAGCTCGACGAACACATCGGCCTGCCGGCGCAATTCGTCCGCCACCATCGGCGGCTGCGATTTTACCGTCGAGACCACCGAGACCCGCACGCCGCGGCGCTGCACCGCCTCGACCAGCCGGCGGAAATCGCCGTCGCCGGAGAACAGCACCACATGGTCGAGATGCGCCGACATGTCGAGCACGTCGATCGCCAGCTCGATGTCCATGTTGCCCTTGATCTTGCGCCGGCCCATGGCGTCGGTGAATTCCTTGGTCGGCTTGGTCACCATGGTGAAGCCGTTATAGTCCAGCCAGTCCACCAGCGGGCGCAGCGGCGAGTACTCCTGGTCCTCGATCAGCGCCGTGTAATAGAAGGCGCGGATCAGCCGGCATTGCTCCTGGAAGTATTTCAGCAGCCGCTTGTAGTCGATGTCGAAGCCGAGCGCCCGGGCCGCGGCATGCAGATTGGCGCCGTCGATGAAGAGCGCCACGCGCTCCTCCGGATAAAAACGCGTCGTCATATGAATTGTCCTTCCCAGGAAATCGCTTTAAGTATCAGCCGCTGCTTATGAGCAGCGTGCGTCTAGTAAAATCACGCCGGTCCGGCATTTCAACTGCGATTTTGGCACCATCGAGACGGGTTCGTTATGACCAAGGCGGGCGTCTATATCGGCCTCGGCGCCAACCTGCCGAGCCCCGAACACGGCACGCCGCGCGCGACGCTTGAAGCGGCGATCGCCGCGCTGGAAGCCCAGGGTCTCGCCGTGGTCGCGCGCTCGCCCTTCTACGAATCAGAACCCGTGCCGGTTTCCGATCAGCCCTGGTACCTCAACGCCGTCGTCGAGGTCGCAACCGATCGCGACGCCGTCGCGACCCTCGCCTTGCTGCATTCGGTTGAAAATGCCTTCGGCCGGGTCCGCAACATCCGCAACGAGGCCCGGGTGCTGGATCTCGACCTGCTGGACCACCGCGGGACTTTGCGCCAAGGGCCGGATTCGCCCCTGCTGCCACATCCGCGTCTCGCCGATCGCGCCTTCGTGCTGCTGCCGCTGCGCGACATCGCACCCCACTGGCGCCACCCGGTCAGCGGCCTTACCCCGGCTGAATTGTTGGAATCATTGCCGGAAGGGCAGCGGATCCGCCGCCTCAGCCCTTGAATCCGGCGCCTTGCGCGTGTTGCATGGCCTGATCCCGCCCGCGCAACTGGACTCGCGCGTTCATAAACAATATATTCGTTACAACAACTTGGCTTCGTTCTTGGAGATTGTCTCGAATGGCACGCGTTACAGTTGAAGATTGCGTCATGAAGGTTCCCAACCGCTTCGACTTGGTGATGGTCGCGGCGCAGCGCGCGCGGGAGATTTCCGCCGGTGCGCAGCTGACCCTCGAGCGCGACAACGATAAGAACCCGGTCGTCGCCTTGCGCGAGATCGCGGACGAGACCGTCAACATCGCCTCGCTCTCTGAATCGGTCGTGACCGGTCTGCAGAAGCATGTCGAGAACGACGAGCCGGAAGAGGAAGGCCAGGGCTTCGGGGTCGGCGCCGGCGAGGACATGCTGGCCGAGATGCAGCAGGCCCAGATCTCCGAAGAGGACGCCGAGGACGCCGACATGGCGATCGACGGCGAATTCGAAGATGCCGCCGAGGCCGAGGGCACAGAGGACTGAGCGGGACGAAGCGGGGCGCAGGCCTCGCGGGCTTCGCCGGTTCGGCGAGGCACTGGGATCGCTTGTAAGCGGATCGATCACTGGAGGGAATTGGCGATCGAGGCGTGCGGCGGATCAAGCTCTCGGCGTTTCGCAGCAGGACGCGGATAACGCACATGAGGCGGAGGAGACCGCCTCTCGGGAGTTTGGTGCTGAAGTGTCGATGATCCGTCAGTTCGAGCTGGTCGAACGAGTCAAAGCCTACGATCCAGGCGCGGATGAGGACACCCTCAACCGCGCCTATGTTTTCTCGATGAAGGCGCACGGCTCGCAGTCGCGTGCCAGTGGCGATCCCTATTTCTCCCATCCGCTCGGCGTCGCCGAGATCCTGACCCGCCTGAAGCTCGACACCGCCTCGATCGTCACCGGCCTGCTCCACGACACCGTCGAGGACACCGAGGCGACGCTGGAGGAGATCGAGGAGCTGTTCGGCGCCGAGATCGGCCGCTTGGTCGACGGCGTCACCAAGCTCTCGCGCCTGGAGCTGCAGTCCGACAACACCAAGCATGCGGAGAACTTCCGCAAGCTGGTGCTGGCGATGTCGAACGACATCCGCGTGCTGCTGGTGAAACTGGCCGACCGCCTGCACAACATGCAGACGCTCCACTTCATCAAGCAACCGGAGAAGCGCCGCCGCATCGCAGTCGAGACCATGGAGATCTATGCGCCGCTCGCCGAGCGCATGGGCATGCACCAGCTGAAGGACGAGCTCGAGAACCTCGCCTTCGCCGAGGTCAATCCCGACGCCTACCAGTCGATCACCCAGCGCCTGCAGTTCCTGCGCGAGCAGGGCACCGACCTCAGCAACAAGGTCGTGGCCGAGCTCGAGAAGGTGCTGAAGGAGCAGGGCGTCGCCTGCACCGTGTCGGGCCGCGAGAAGACGCCTTACTCGATCTGGCGCAAGATGCAGAAGAAGCAGGTCGAGTTCGAGCAGCTCTCCGACATCATGGCCTTCCGGGTCATGGTTGAGGACGTGCCGACCTGCTACCAGGCCCTGGGCGTGCTGCACAGCAGCTATTCGATGATCCCGGGCCGCTTCAAGGATTTCATCTCGACGCCGAAGCCGAACGACTACCAGTCGCTGCATACCGGCATCATCGGCCCGCATCGCTTGCGCATCGAGGTGCAGATCCGCACCCGCCAGATGCACGAGGTCGCCGAGATGGGCGTCGCCGCCCATTGGGCCTACAAGCAGGGCACCGAGAAGATCGACGGAAGGCAGTATCGCTGGCTGCGCGAGCTCCTGGACATCCTGGAGCATGCCTCCGGACCGGAAGAGTTCTTGGAGCATACCAAGCTCGAGATGTTCCAGGACCAGGTGTTCTGCTTCTCGCCCAAGGGCGATCTCATCGCCTTGCCGCGCGGCGCCTGCCCGGTCGATTTCGCCTATGCGGTCCACTCGGAGATCGGCGACCGCTGCGTCGGCGCCAAGATCAACGGCCGCATCGTGCCGCTCCGCACCGTGCTCACCAACGGCGACCAGGTCGAGATCGTGACCTCGCGGGCGCAGACGCCGTCGCCGACCTGGGAGCGCTTCGTCGTCACCGGCAAGGCCCGCGCCTGTATCCGCCGCTTCATCCGCACCCAGCAGCGCAACCAGTATGTCGAGCTCGGCAGGGCGCTGCTGTCGAAGGAATTCCAGCACGGCGGCTACGAATATTCCGACAAGGCGCTCGACGGCGTCCTGAAGAAATACAAGGCCGAAGATGCCGACGACCTGGTCGCGCAGGTCGGCGAAGGCCTGGTGGCGGCGCGCGAAGTGATGGTCGCGGTCTTCCCCGGCTCGCGCACGCCGGCCGCGCCGGCCGAGAAGGTCATCCCGATCGGCCGGAAGAGCCAGAAGTCCAAGGGCGGCGCCTTCGCGCTGCCGATCCGCGGCTTGATCCCCGGCATGGCGGTGCATTTCGCCGGCTGCTGCCACCCTTTGCCCGGCGACCGCATCGTCGGCATCGTGACCACCGGGAAGGGAGTCACCATCCACACCATCGATTGCGAGACCCTGGAAGGCTTCGCCGACACGCCGGAACGCTGGATCGACGTCTCCTGGGAAAAGGACAACGACGGCGACGACAGCTTCCACACCGGCCGCCTCAACGTGGTGATCGCGAATCAATTGGGTTCGCTCGGCTCCTTGACGACGGTGATCGGCAAGAACAACGGCAACATCATGAACCTGAAGATCGTCAACCGCTCGACCGACTTCTTCGAGATCCTGATCGACGTCGAGGTGAAGGACGTGAAGCACCTCACCAACATCATCGCCGCGCTGCGCGCCACCCCCAACATCAACTCGGTCGAACGCGCCCGGGGCTGAGTTCGCGCTGAAAGGCAGAGTTTGGGGCACCCCCACCCAACCCTCCCCCGAAGTCCGTCGGCGAAGGCCGACATGCGTCGGCGTGGAGGGCTTTTCTTTTCGCGCTGCGCAGGGCATTTCTTTCCCTCCCCCATCTTTGGGGGAGCCGCCCGTCTTCTCCCTCCCCCGGCTTCGGGGGAGGGTTGGGGTGGGGGTGCCCCACAATGACTGTCAGGGAGTTTCAAAGATGCACCCACGCCCCTTCAGCCGCACCGGTTGGCAGGTCAACCCGATAGGCTTTGGCGCCTGGGCGATCGGCGCCGATTGGGGCGCGGTCTCGGACCGTGACGCCGAGGCGGCGCTCAATGCCGCGCTCGACAAGGGTGTCAACTTCATCGACACCGCCGATGTCTACGGCATGGGCCGTTCCGAGAAGCTGATCGCCAGGGTGCTCAAGAGCCGCGGCGGCAAGAAGGACATCGTCGTCGCCACCAAGGCCGGCCGCAAGCTCAGCCCCCATGTCGCCGAAGGCTACACGGTCCCGGCGATCACCGGCTTCGTCGAGCAGTCGCTGAAGAATCTCGAGGTCGATGCGCTCGACGTGCTGCAGCTGCATTGCCCGCCGACCCCGGTCTATTCCAACGCCGCTTTGTTCGACGGGCTGGAGAAGCTGGTCCAGGCCGGCAAGCTCAAATACTACGGCGTCAGCGTCCAGGACGTGGACGAGGCGGTGAAGGCGATGGACTATCCGATCGTCAGCATCCAGATCATCTTCAACATGCTCCGGCAGAAGCCGATCGACAAACTGTTCGACCTCGCGAAGAAAAAGAACGTCGCCATCATCGCCCGCGTGCCTTTGGCCAGCGGTCTCTTGACCGGCAAGATGAAGCCCGACACCAAATTCGGCCAGGACGATCACCGCAACTACAACATCCACGGCGAGGCCTTCGACGTCGGCGAGACTTTCTCCGGCGTGCCCTATGACATCGGCCTTGCGGCGGTGGAGAAGCTGCGCCCGCTGGTTCCGGGTGGCGCCACGATGGCGGCCTGGGCGTTGCGCTGGATCCTGATGCACGACGCCGTCACCGTCGCGATCCCCGGCGCCAAGAACGTGGCGCAGGCGGAAAGCAACGCGGCAGCCGGCGACCTGCAAGCGCTCACCCCGGAGCAGATGGCCGCGGTCCGCCAGATCTACGATTCGGACATCCGCCCGCTCGTGCATCATCGCTGGTAGAAAGATCCCCCTCTCCCCTTGCGGGAGAGGGCCGGGGTGAGGGGTCGACGGGTCTATCCGTTTGGGAGCGAAACTTTAGTGATCATCGGCATCGGCAACGACATCATCGACATCCGGCGCATCGAGAAGACCATCGAGCGTTTCGGCGACAAGTTCATCCAGCGCATTTTCACGCCGGTCGAGCAGGCGAAGTCCGACCGCCGCGCCAACCGCGCCGCCTCCTATGCGAAACGCTATGCGGCGAAAGAGGCCTGTTCCAAGGCGCTCGGCACCGGCTTCCGCGCCGGCATCTTCTGGAAAGACATGGGTGTGGTGAATCTGCCGAGCGGCAAGCCGACCATGGCCCTGACCGGCGGCGCGCTCGAGCGCCTGAAAGCCATCACCCCGCCCGGCATGGTCCCGCAGATCGACATCTCGATCACCGACGAAGAAGAGATGGCCTACGTGATCGTGATCATCTCGGCAAATCCAGCGTGAATACGTTCACGCTTGTACCGTCTCACGCAACGTCAAGACCCTTGTATCTCTCCGACTCGCGGCAGCGATTATAGTCGCAGCGGCGGTGGCGGGCGGGAGACCGATAGGCCCTTGGTCTTGAAGGCCGTGGGTGAGCTTGGATCCCCGGCCGTCGTTCCTGTGAAC
>NZ_JAYRKD010000034.1:0-68509 GCF_041905885.1 Dongia sp.
CAAAAGCCAGTGGTAAACTCGTGATCGTCGCAGCTTGCTGTGGCATGGGGGTGCTCCTCTTGTGTGCTTGGCAGTTCACATCTGGAGTACCCCTTCCTTGCCCTGACACAAAATCTCTTACGTCACCCAACCGCAAGCCCGGATGTCGCAAGCGCATGAAATGCGGTATAATGCTTCCTCGTAAAACCCGGAACCAATGCAGCGGAACCTTTACAGGGCCTTTACGCCAGGCGGAATCGCTTTCATCCGAACGACCAGGATATTGCGCCCGATCCTCAAAGACTTATCGCACAAAAACCGGGCTCGAAACGGCGGGGTGGTAAAGGTCCCGGTGTCCCGGCCGGAAATCGCCGCCCGATCGCCCGTCGCAACCTTGAGCGAGTTCATGCCGAAGAAGTCGACCGATCCCTTCATGGCGGCACTCTGGGAATCGCTGCGCGCCGACAAGCTCGGCCCCGGCGGCAACGAGACCGGCTGGGACGAGACCAACGTGCGGATCCGCAACCGCTTCATCAAGGCGGTGCGCCAGGTGCTCCAATCCGGCGCCGCCTTCGGCGCGAGCATGAGTGAAGTCGGCGCGCCGGCGAAGGCCGCGAAGGGCACCGCGAAAGCCAAGGGCAAGAAGCACGACCCCAACGAGCTGCAACTGCCGCTGATGGCGAGCCTGAAGGCGCTGGAGAAGAAGCGCGGCCGGTGAGGGTGCGTTACTGCCCGATGATCTGCCGCAGCAGCGGCCGCAGCTCCTCGATGGTGAGGATCGAGGCGCCGGCCTCCGGCAAGGTGCTGCCGCTGTCGATCTGCTCGGCCATCAGCGTGCGGGTGATGGCCTGGAGATCGTCGGCGAAACGCTGCTGGGTCGCGACGCTGGCATTGAAGGCCGCCGCATAGTTGACCCAGACCAGGCGGCAGGCTTCGAGCCGCGCGGCCTGGGTCTCGACCGGACCCGCCAGCGCGATCGCCGCATGCCGGCGGGCGATCGCGGTCAAGTAGTCCGCATCGCGCCGCAGCGGGTCGGGCAGCGCGGGTTCGGTGACGGGCGTTTCTTGAGGCGGCGGCGGAGTTTTCTTGCGTGCGCGTCTGGCCATGGCATTCCCCTGATGCCCCCAATGTCCTGGTGCGCGCGAGATCCCCGCTGCGGTGGGACCCCAAGCCACCGGAGCGTTCGAAACGCCGGTCCGCTCGGAAAAGTTCCGAATCTGCTACTGATTAGAGGAAACCGAACCAGCGCTTCGAAATTTCATATTTTTCCTATGCAGGCGATTGCCGTAGCCTGCTGATCATCCGCTCCGCCCTGAAGGATCCCTGCGATGGCGACTGAAATTATCGACACCCTCGTGATCGGCGCCGGCCAGGCCGGGGTCGCCATGAGCGAGCATCTCGGCAAGGCCGGCGTGCCGCACCTGGTGCTGGAGCGCGGCCGCATCGCCGAGCGCTGGCGCTCCTGGCGCTGGGATTCGCTGGTGGCCAACGGCCCGGCCTGGCACGACCGCTTCCCGAACCTGGAGCATGACAGCGACCCCGAAGGCTTCCCCGGCAAGGAGGCCGTCGCCGACTATTTCGTCGCCTATGCCCGGAAGTTCGCCGCCCCGATCCGCGAAGGCGTCGAAGTCACCTCGGTCTCGGCGCTGCAAGGCAAGCCCGGCTTCCGCGTCGAAACCAGTAAGGGCGTCATCGAAGCGCGTCGCGTGGTCTCCGCCACCGGCCCGTTCCAGATCCCGATCATCCCGCCGATCGTGCCCGATACGCCGGGCCTGAAGCAGATTCATTCGACCAGCTACCACAATCCCGCCGAGCTGCCGGAAGGCGCGGTGCTGGTGGTGGGGGCCGGGAGCTCCGGCACGCAGATCGCCGACGAACTGCTGCGCGCCGGCCGCCGCGTCTTCATCTCGGTCGGCCCGCATGGCCGGCCGCCACGCGCCTATCGCGGCCGCGATTACTGCTGGTGGCTGGGCGTGCTCGGCAAGTGGGACATCACCACGCCGCCCGCCGGCGCCGAGCATGTGACGATCGCGGTCTCCGGTGCTTACGGTGGCAACACCGTCGACTTCCGCCGGCTGGCCTCGCGCGGCATGACCCTGGTCGGCACGACGACGGCCTATCAGGACGGCGTGCTCACCTTCGCGCCGGACATCGCCGCCAACATCGCCAAGGGCGACGCCGATTATCTCGCGGTGCTCGACGAGGCCGATGCCTATGTCGCGCGCACCGGCATGGACCTGCCGCCGGAGCCCGCGGCCCGCGCGATCCTGCCCGATCCCGCCTGCGTCACCACGCCGATCCGCGCCCTCAACCTGCGCCAAGAGGGCATCACCACGATCATCTGGGCGACCGGCTTCGCGCTCGATTATTCCTGGCTGAAGTTCGACGTGCTGGGCGCCGACGGCAAGCCCAGGCACAGCCGCGGCATCTCGGAAGTGCCCGGCCTTTATTTCGTCGGCCTGCCTTGGCTCTCACGTCGCGGCTCGAGCTTCATCTGGGGCGTCTGGCACGACGCGCGTTTCATCGCCGACCAGATCGGCATCCAGCGCGCCTATGAAGGCTACCAGCCGCCCGCGCCCATGGACGTGAAAGCCGTGCAGGCGAAGGAGGCTTAGGGCGAGCCGCCGGCCTCGGCTTCGCGCGCCTTGGCCCGCTGCAGAGCGGCGCGCAAAGTCTCGGCGGCGTGGGTGAGGGCGGTGACCATGTCCTGCTTCTGCGCGTCGTGGCCGTCGAGGTTCTTCCAGAAATCGACCTGGGTCAGGAGCCCGTGTAAGACATGTTCAGAGCCTTCGAAGATATCGTCCTGCATGCTCAGCTCCCGCCGGCGCCCGGCAGCTCGGTCGCCGCGGCGGCGGCTTCGGCTTTGGCGGCGTCGTATTCTTCTTCGCTGATCGCCGCCTCGCCGTCCTGGCAGGTCTTCGAAGAGGCGCGATAGACGATGCCTTTGATGACGGTGCGGCAGTAGGTTGGCTTGGCGGCTTCGGCGGCCGCGGCGGTGTGCAGCTTCTCCCAGGTCTTCGCCTCGTTCTGGGCGACGGCCTCGTTGTATTCGTATTCCTTGAGCTCGGTGTCGCCCTCGGCGCAATCGCCCTTGGTCACCTTGTAGACGGGAATGAGTCCGCTGCCGTCGGTGCCGGCGCCGGCACCGCCGGCCTGCTTGCGGCAGAAGCTGTCGCCGGGCTCGGTCATCCAGTCGTAGGCGTCGGCGATGGTGCCGGCGTTGCTGGCGAGGCTGCCGGCATTGTCGGCCGCGCTGCCGCCGAACAGTGCGCCGGCCGTGCCGCAGCCGCCCAGCAGCAGCGCCGCCAGAATGCCGATCCGTTGTCCGCTCCGGTTGCGTTGCATAGCGGGATGCTCCACCAGTCGTCCTCCTGGATCAGCGATTTCCCGCGCGCTTGGTTCCCGCTGGCATCGCAGCGGACCATGGGAGTAAACTCCTTCCAAAGGGGGAAATCATGCGCCTGCGCCTGGCTTTGCCTTTTGTCCTGTCTGGTCTGGCGCTGGCGGCCGGGGCCGCCGCCGATCCCGCCGTGCTCACCTATCCGAAGCGTCCCGACAGCCCGCGCTGGAATTATGCGCTTGGCCTGATCGAACTGGCGCTGAAGGAATCCGGGCGCGACACCCAGCTCAAACCCACCAGCGAGGAGATGTCGCAGACCCGCGCCGCCCGCGAGCTCGAGCTCGGCCATATCGATTTCATCTGGACCGGCACCTCGGCCGATTACGAGCAGCGCTTCCGCGCGGTCCGCATCCCCGTGATGCGCGGCCTCGACGGCTATCGCATCTGTGTCATCAACCCCGATCGGCAGGCCGCGTTCAGCGCGGTGCGCAGTCTCGACGACCTGCGCAAGCTCACCATCGGCCAGGATCCCGGCTGGTCGGATGTGAAGGTGCTGGATGCCGCCGGCTTCAAGCTCGAGACCGCGCCCTACGACTCCCTGTTCGAGATGGTGGATCGCGGCCGCTTCGACTGCTTCCTGCGCGGCGCCCATGAAGCGCCGACCGAGGTCATGAAGCATCCGGGCCTGGCGGTGGAGAACGATCTGCTGATCGTCTATCCCTTCACCAGCTTCTTCTTCGTCAACAAGGAGAATGCCGCGCTGGCCGAGGACCTCGAGAACGGGTTGAAGAAGGCCTACGAGGACGGCAGCTTCATGGCCTATTTCAAGAATCATCCGGCCATCAAGGCGATCTTCGAGCAGACCCATATCGAGCAGCGCCGCCGCTTCGACATCCCCAACCCGCTGCTGACCGACGCGACCCGCGCGATCCCGCCCGAGTATTGGCAGGGCCCATAGGAACCGCCGCCGGTTTCCCTAAACCCCTTGCCGTTCCCGCTGAGATTGTACAGTTTGCTGCGTCGCTTTCGCGCGACGCCGATTCCCGCGCGAGGAAAGGTCCCTCCTTGGCTTCAAAGGTTCCCACCGCGGCCGAGATCGAGGCGCTGATCGCCCAGTGCCATCCGGAGGTGCGGGCGGTGGTCGCCTATTGGCGCGCGAAGGCGGGGACCCGCCGGATGCCGGCGCGCGCCGACATCGATCCCGCGGAGATGAAACCCTATCTGCCGCGGGTCAGCCTGATCGACGTGGTGGCGGACGAGCGCCGCTTCGTCTATCGCCTGGTCGGCACCGAGGAAGCCGCGCTACGCGGCTACGATCCCACCGGCCGCTCGGTGGGCGAGGGCTATTTCGGCCCGAACCGCGAGCTCGCCTTCCAGCACTACCAGTATCCGGTCGAGCACCGGGCCCCGTTCTGCTACCGCGGCGATTTCGAGGTCGCGGACGGCTCGGTCGAGAACGAGGATGTGGTGTTCCTGCCGCTCTCGGAGGACGACGACAAGGTCAACATGATCCTGTTGTTCTATCACGACTACAGCGACCACCCGCGGGTCGAGCCGTCCTCGGTGCTGCTGCGCACCCAGAGCCGCAAGAACGAGGAATAGGCGGCGGCGCGGCGCTCAGGCCGCGCGCCAGTTCTTCGCCTCGGGGAGGCCGCCGGTCACATCGATATGCGCGGCGTCGTCGCCGGCATGCAGCTTCTTGTCGGAGAAGCGGAAGGCGAGGGCGCGGCCGTTCTCGGTGACCAGCTCCAGGTCGCGGCGGCCGAACACCTTCTTCAGGACTTCCGGGGTCATGCGAATCTCGCCGCTGCCGGCGACGCCCGCCGGCGGGATCAGGTAGCCGTCCAGCGCGTAATCCGCCGGGGCCACGTCCTGGCCCTTGCAGCGCAAAGTGCCCGCGCCGCGCAGGCCGCCCAGATAACGCATGCTCTGTCTTCCTCTGGCCATCATGATGCCATTCCTTCCTTAAAGACTGGCCGCCCTCCCATGAGGACGTCTCGAACGAAAAACCCCGCGACCGACCCTGGCGGGTCCGCGCGCGGGGCTCCCATGGTGCAGCGCCTCGCCTGTCTTCCCTGAGAGAGGAGAAGCGCGGCGTGCACCCTCCGGATCAGGCTGCCGTTTCAACCTTCAGCTCTGCCGCCAGTACATCCGTGGTCGGCGCGAGCGAAAGATTGCCGGTTGTGCCCTTCCGGAATCTCGGATGGTTAGTCCAAGTCCTGCAGATTGTCGGCCGACATCTTGCCGGTCTTGCGGTCGGAGACCAGCTCGTAGCTGACCTTCTGGCCCTCGCGCAGGCTGCCAAGCCCGGCGCGCTCGACGGCGCTGATGTGGACGAAGGCATCCTTACCACCGTCATTGGGGGTAATGAAGCCGAAGCCCTTTTGGACGTTGAACCACTTCACGGTTCCCGAAGCCATATGGGAAACCCTTTCTCAAACAATTGTCTAATGCTGCCCGCACGAATGCCGGCCGTCGAATTTGCGTTTTTCAGGAGAGAAGATATCAGCGTGGCGTGAAGCAGCTTCCGAGGAAGGGGTCTTCAGCGCGGGCCCAAATCATTCCGGCCGTCTATCGACAGCCGGTGATATAGAGATGAATCGGGCAGATTGCAAGGGGTGGGTGAAACCCAACCTGCGGCAGGTTGAAGCTGGCCTAATAGCGGCGCTTCATCTTCTTGTAGCCAGGCTTGGCTTCCTCCTCGGCGATCCGCTTGTTGTCGTCGCTGTGGATCACTTCGGCCCGGGCCAGCTCATGGGTGCGGTTGAGCTCCTTCCAGCGCGCCTTGTCCGCCTCGAAGGCCTCCGGGGTGGCCCAGGGCTTGGAGACGCCGAGCCGCTGCGCCAGCTCCTTCTCGGTATATTCTTCGTACCATTCGGTCTGCTCGACGGTCAGCCCGCGCAGCACGCGCTGGCCCTGTTCGTCGGTGGTCCAAAGTCGGAGGTCGTCGCTCAAGATCACTCCAATCGAGATGTCAGCGCCGGATTTCAGGCAGGTCTCTAGCACGGGTCGGGGGCTGGTGAAAGACGATAGCACTCAGTCCCTTAGGCGGTCCGGCCTAGACGGTTGGAACGGCTTAGTAATACGATTTTAACGCCCGATACGGTTAATAGTGGCGGGCGGTCCCGCGGACCCGCCCAAGCGCGGAGTCGGGCTGCGCCGGAGAGGGAATGCAATACGAGGAAGCAAAACGGCTGGCGAGCAGCGCCGATGTCGACGCGCGCCGCGCCCTGGCCGCTCGGGACGATGTGGCGCCCGAGATCCTGTTCTTCCTCTGCCGCGACCAGGACGCCAGGGTGCGGCTGGCGGTCGCCGCCAATCACCATGCCCCGCGCGAAGCCGATATTGAGCTGGCCCGCGATTCCGACGATGCCGTGCGCACGCGGGTGGGCGAGAAGCTCGGCGAATTACGTCCGCTCGATCTGCCGGCGCTCAGTGCCAAGAAGCAAGCCCTCACCATCGAGACCATCGAGGCGCTCGCCATCGACAACTCCGGCCGGGTCCGCGAGGCGATTGCGCGCGCCCTGAAGCAGTCGATCGACGCGCCGCCGCATGTGGTGCAGGCGCTGGCCCGCGACATCGAGGTCAAGGTCGCGGCGCCGATCCTGCAGAACTCGCCGATGCTCGGCGATCACGATCTCGTCGACATCATGAACAGCGGCCCGATCAAGGGCGTGCTCAACGCGATCGCCAAGCGGCGCAACGTCGGCCAGGGTGTGACCGAACTGCTGGTCAACCGCGCCATCGCGACACCCGGCGAAGAATCCGCCGTTGCCGACCTGCTCGCCAACGAGACCGCGAAGATCGGCGCCGGCACGATGCACAAGATCATCGACGTCGCCCCCGACTACGACCACTGGCATGGCCCGCTCGCCGCGCGCAAGGACCTGACCTCGGACCACATGCGCCGCGTCGCCTCGATCGAATCCGACGCGATCGCCGAGACCCTGTCAGCGCGCAGCGATCTCGACGATGCGGCCATGGCGGCGCTCTCGAGCATGGTGGCGCGCCGCATGGCCGAGCTCACCAAGAAACGCGAGGAAGAAGCGCCCGTGGTGAAGCCGGCCGCCGACAAGTTCCTGACCACGGTGATGAAGGGCGGCAAGGTCGGCCCGGTGGGTGCGGCGATCTCGCTGCGCGCCGGCATCCCGACCGACGTCACCATGCGGATCCTCACCTCGAAGAACCCGAAGGCGCTGCTGGCGCTGGCCTGGAAGGCGGGCCTCACCGCCGCACAGGCCCAGTCGCTGCAGACCAGCGTCGGCGGCATCTCGCCGCAAACAGCGCTCGCCCCCACCATGAGCGGCGGCTATCCGATCGCCCACGCCGACATGGAGTGGCAACTCGGGCTCTACCTCGGAAACGGCGCCTAGGACTCTTCGTCCGTCTTTGCCGCCGCTGCGCGTGCCTTGAGCATGTCGCGCACCTTGCGCTTCAATTCCGGGTCGGCCTCGGGCACCGGGGCGGACTGCAACGGCTGCGGCCGTTCCAGGCCGCCGAACCCGAACTTCGCCGCGTGTCGGTCTTCTTCCTCCGCCGCGACCGCTTCCTGATGCTGGACCGGGACCTCGATCGGGATATGGAGCCGCTCGTGGTCGACGCGGTAGCGCTCCTCGGCGATGAGCAGCGCGCTTCTCGGGTCTTGCGGGGGCAGTTCTTCGGGCTTGGGTGGCTGGGGTTCGAGCGCCGCCTCATAGACGGTGACGGAATCCAGCGCACCTTCGACCGCATCGTCGCGCAAGGGGTACCAGGGGGACACGCGCTCCGGGTGCTGCGCCGCGGCCGGGTCCTGCATCTCGGCCATGATGTCCCGGGTGGCCTGATCCAGCGCCGCGGCGAAACGCTCGGCCTCCGCGGCGCTCTTCGAGATACCGCGGGCATAACGCATGAAGTTCAGCTTGCAGAAGGCCAGATAGGACTCGCGCTGGACTTCGGGCTTGGCCAAAGCGGCCCGTGCGTGCTCTCGCGCAAAGCCGAGCAACCGCTGCACTTCCTTCTGGTCTGGCATTCGTATCGACAGAATCTTCGCGCCCTTGCGCCGATCTAAGTCCCCTAGATAACGATCGTCGGCCGGTTTTCCAACGCTGCCAATCCCCCTAAAATTAACGCAGATTGTCGCGCCCTGCCGGACTCATTGCGCCGGTTCGACATATGAGACAAGGAAGAACGTGGTGAACAGCGGCCCCCAAACCCCGTTAACGACCTACCTCGAGCCGACGCAGGAAGCCGGCCGCGCCTTCTGGCAGCGGGGAGCCGGCGGGCCGGTGGTGATGCTGAACCTGATCCGCTTCCGCGCGATAGCCGACTATTCGGCCCATCCGGAACTGGCGCCGGCCGTGCCGATCAGCGGCGAGGCGGCCTTTGACCGCTATGTCGCGCATACCCTGCCTTACCTGAAGGAAAGCGGTGGAGACCTGTTGTTCCTCGGCAGCGGGGGAGAGCTGCTGATCGGCCCGCCGGAGGAGCGCTGGGACCGCGCCATGCTGGTGCGCCAGGCCAGCGTCCAGTCCTTCATGGCCTTCGCCCAACACGCCGGCTATCTGGCCGGCCTCGGCCACCGCACGGCGGCGCTGGAAGACTCCCGTCTGTTGCCGCTGGCGGAACTGCCGGTGTGAGCCTTATCGGGCGGCCTGTGGCTTGCGGAGATGGGCGATGCCGCGCTGCTCGATGAACTGGGTGGTCGCCTCCCAGAGGTGATCGCCATAGGCGACCGGCGCGAAGGCGTCGCCGAGGCCGAGCGGCGCGATCACCGCATCGACCGCCGGTTCGTAGAAGAACGGGATCGAGAAGCGCTCCGCCCCTGAGCCGACCACGCGATGCCGGGTCGCGCGCAGCTTGCCGCCGGTCCAGCGCTCCAGCAGCTTGCCGAAGTTGACCACCAGCGTGCCTTCGGTCGGCGTGACGCCGATCCAGTTTCCGGCGCGGTCCTCGACCTCGAGTCCGGCGACGCCGTCCTGCGCCAGCAAGGTCACCAAGCCGGAATCCACATGCGGCGCGCCGAGCATGTAGCCGCTGCCGACCCGGTGCGCCGGGTCCAGCGCAGCCATCGGCCGCACCGGGTAGCGGATCAGCCGCAGGGTCGAGATGCCGTTGCGGAAGGCCGCATCGAAGACCGTTTCCGGCAGGCCGAGGCCGCGCGCCAGCGCCTGCATCAGCTTGGCGCCGGTGGATTCCATCGCCCGGTAGTACGTGGCTGCCGCCGCGCGCCATTCCGGCAGGTCCGGCAGCGGCGTCGGCTCGGTCAAGGGATCCGCGGGATCGTGCGGCAGCGGGCGCACCAGGTCGGGGCCGATATCGATTCCTTCCTTATAGGTGGGATGGCCGTCCTGCAGCGGAAACCAGCCGCGATAGACGTTGGGATTCTCCGGCGCGAAGCTGCGCCGGCACAGCGCGCGCTTCTGCGCATTACTGAGCGCAAAGATCGCCAGCAGCTGCTTGCGAAGATCCGCGGCGAGCGCGTTGCCGGGCAGGCTGGTCACGGTCATGAAGCCGGTCTCGCGGGCCGCGGCAGCGAGCGCGGCATCGACCGGATCGCGCGCCAGGGCAGGGCCTAGGAACAGGGCGCTGACGTCAATCGAAGGGATCATGCCGCCGATCCTAATCCAGGCGCCGACCCTTGCCGAGCCCGGTCAGACAGGGTAGGCCTCTCCGGGGTTTTCGGGGTCGGCCATGAAGCTTCTCTTGATCGGTCTGGGCGCGCTGACCGGGGCGGTCCTGGATGCGGTCGCCCGCGACGGGCGCTTCGCCCATATCGTCGTCGCCGCCCGCGATGCCGAGCAGGGGCGGGCCAAGGTCCTGGCGGCCCGGGTCGGCGCCGCGCTCGAGGGCGAGTTCCCGCGGATCGAGTTCGTGCCCTTCGACTTCAACACCGCGACGGCGCCCGAGACGCTGAAGAAGATCGCGCCGGATGTCGCCTTCGCGGCGCCCAGCTTGCTCTCGCACCGCCGCATCCGCGCCGCCGATCCCAAGCTCCGGGCAATGCCTGCGGGCGTCTGGCTGGCCTGCCACCTGGCGCCGATGCTGCGGCTGCGCGACTGCTGGACCAAGTCCGGCCTCAGCGCGCCCTGGGTCGCGGCCAGCGCGCCGGATCTGGTCAACGCGATCCTGCATCTGACCGGCGCCGGGCCCACCGCGGGCAGCGGCGGCATCGCGACCTGCATCCCGCGCATCCGCTTCCTCGCCGCGCAACAAGCCAAGGCGCCGGTGCAGGAAATCGGCGTGCGGCTGGTGGCCGGCGCTTCGCTCGCCGATTGCCTCGCGGGCGAGGGCAATGTGAAGGAATTGCCGCCTTTCCTGCTGAAGGTGACTTGGCACGGCGAGGACATCACGCTCGCGGTGAAAGACAAGCTCAAGGCGAAAGTGCCGCCGTTGGCCGAGCCGGATCACGCGCGTATCGCGGCATCGGCGACGCTGGATCTGCTGGCGGCGCTCGGCGACGATCGCCTGCACGATCTGCATGTGCCGGCGCCGAACGGATTGCTTGGCGGCTATCCGGTGAAGATCAACCGCCGCGGCGCAGAGGTCGATCTGCCCGCGGCCTGGGATCTCGAACATGCGCTCGGCATCAACGCCACCGCGCTCGCCTATGACGGCATCGCCGCCTTGGACAAGGACGGCACCGTTATCTACGCTCCGCGCGGCATCGCGGCCTTCGAGACGCTGCTCGGCGAACGAGTCGAGCGGCTGCGACCGCCCAACGCGCAAAGCCTCGCCGAGAAGCTGGTCGCGGCGGTCAGGCCGTAGTCCTTCAGGCCGTGGTCTTTCAGGGCTGAGTCAGCGCCTTCTGCGCCTTGGTGACTTCGTCCATGCAGGCGGATTCGTCGCCGGCCTGGTCGAGCATCTTCGCCCGCTCCAGCGAAGCCGCCGCCGGACTACGGTTGCCGGTCGTGGTCGCAGTGTTGTTGGCCTGGTCGGCCAGCGTGCCCTGGCCGGTATTCTGGTTCTGGACGTCCTGCGGCGAAGTGGCCTTGTTCTTGCTCGCCTCGTTCATCGCACCGGTGGCCGGCGTGGTTTGCGGCTGGCCGCTGGGACTCGCTGGATTGGCTGTGCTCTGTTGCATTGTGCCGCTGCCGCTGTTGCCGGTCGGCCCCATGCCGGCATCGGTCGATGCCAGCTGCCTGCTCAGCGCATCGATCTGGGTCGTGCAGTTCCCGGCCATCGCCGAGCTTGCCATCAGCAAACACCCGGCACCGGCGCCGAGCACAATCAAGGTGATCTTCATCGGCCTCTCCTCGCGTCGTGACGCGGACTATTCCGCTGATCCGACAACCCTGCCGGCATAGGAAGGTTCACGCCCGATTGCGCTCGTTGCCATGGCGCGCTGCGTTTACTGCGGCGAGGCCTTGTCCATCTTCTTGGTGAAGCTGAAGTCGCTCATCGTGACCTTGCCGCCCGACACCTGCTCCAGCTCGTTCTGCTCGAGCTGCCGGCTGACCGGCTTCACGAGTTCGTCAGCGGGGCGCGTGGATTTCTTGGATGGGGTCTTCGCCAATTTGTCTTCTCCGGGTTCGAGGTTGGTGAGGAGAAGATGTCCAAGGCGTCTCGATACCGCGAGTGAGCTTGGTCACCATCGGCCTCGCGCCGGAAATTGCCGAGCATGGCCGGAATGGCTACAGTTTCCGCGTGAAGCTGAGCGATCTCATCGCAGCGAGCAACCGTCTTGCGGGCGCGGAACGCGTCACCGCCGCGAGTCCGCTCGACGCCGAAATCACCGCAATCAATGCCGAGGCATCCGGCATTCGCCCGGGCATGCTCTACGCCGCCATTCCCGGCGCCTGGGAATCCGGAATCGCGCGCATCCCGCAGGCCTTGCAGGCCGGCGCGGTCGCGGTGCTGCTGCCGGAAGAACAGGACGTGGCGCTGCCTGAAGGCGTCGCCCGGCTCACGACCACCAATCCGCGCCGCGCCGTCGCCTTCCTTTCAGCGGCGCTGGCGGGCAGGATGCCGAAGACCGTCGTCGCGATCACCGGCACCTGCGGCAAGACCTCGACTTCCGATTTCGTGCGGCAGCTCTGGACCGGGCTCGGGCATCGCGCGGCGAGCATCGGCACCATCGGCTTGATCTCGCCGGACTGGCGCGTGGCGGAAGTGGCAGCGACCACGCCGCATCCCTATTACCTGCATCCGGCGCTGTCGTTCCTGGTCGCGGATGGGGTCGATCGCCTGGTGATCGAGGCGACCAGTCACGCCCTGCATCAGCATCGCATCGACGCGCTGCCGTTGAGCGCCGCTGCCTTCACCAATCTCTCGCGCGATCACCTGAACTATCACGGCACCATGGAGGATTATTTCGCCGCGAAGCAGCGCCTGTTCACCGAACTGCTGCCGGCGGGAGCGCCGGCGGTCGTCAACGCCGACAGCGATGTTGCCGCGACGATGATCGCCATCGCGCGGCGCCGGGGCCATCGGCTGATCCGGGTCGGGCGCGGCGGCGACGAGATTCGCCTGCTGCGCGACGAAGCCACCCAGGATGGTCATCGGCTCGAGTTCGACCTGTTCGGTCGCCGCGCGGGCGTGGACTTCCCCGTGCTCGGCGCGTTCCAGACCGAGAACCTGCTGGTCGCACTCGGCCTGGTGATCGCAACCGGCGGCGATCCCGACTCGGCCCTGGCACAAGTCGGGCATCTGGCCGGCGTGCCCGGACGCATCGAGCCGATCGCGGTCACGCCTTCGGGCGGCACCGTCTATGTGGACTACGCGCATAAGCCCGGGGCGCTCGAAGCGGTGTTGAAGGCTTTGCGCCCGCGCACCCCCGGCCGGCTGGTGGTTCTCTTCGGTTGCGGCGGCGAGGCCGATGGCGGCAACCGCGGCCTCATGGGCGAAATCGCGGCCGCGCATGCCGATACCGTCGTCATCACCGACGACAATCCGCGCGGCGAGGACCCCGCGCGCATCCGTGCGCAGATCCGCGGCGGTGCACCGGCGGCGCTTGAGATCGCCGGGCGCGGCGAAGCGATCGGCCAGGCGATCGAAGCCCTTTCTCGCGGCGATACCCTGGTCATCGCGGGAAAGGGCCATGAGACCACCCAGACCATCGCCGGCGTCGATCACCCGTTCGAGGATGCAGTGGTCGCCCGCACGGTGGTGGCCCGGTTGTCTGCCGAATCGGGTTGCATCTCCCCTCCGCTTCGATAGAATCGATGTGTGGGAACGGGCAGTTTATGTGTGATTTCACACAAACTGTTAATGCTGAGAACCTTTGACCAAGGCCACCCCTTTGACCAAGGAGTCACTCGCATGACGCAGAAGAACATCCCCGATCAGGCCCAGGGCAAGAAGGCCAGCCCGGGCGCGCCGCAGAAATCGCGCGAGCTGGATGCCAAGGAACTCGACAAGGTGGCCGGCGGCCGGCCGTCGAGCATCGGCAACACCAAGGAGCCGCTGGCCGGCGGCTGACCCGCAACCTGCCCGCGGATCACCCAACTCACTTCACACGCGCCGCACCGGATTGAGGGCTGACGCCGTCAAGGCTGGTGCGGTCGTCGCTGCGAATGCTGTTATCTTCCCGGCATCGCCGCCATGGGGAGATTGTCGTGCTGCAGCTCAATGCGCGTGAAGACCTGACCCTCGACTTCGTGCATCACGTCGCCTGGCGCAACGAGCCGGTAGAGCTTTCCGCCGCTGCGCGTGCGCGTATCGCCGCGCGCCGCGCCGACTTCGAGGCTCTGCTGAAGGATCCGAGCCAGGGCATCTATGGCGTCAATCAGGGTCAGGGCGAAATGATCCGCCATCGCCTGACCGAGAAGCAGATTGCGCGGCTGGCGCAGCTGAAGCCCTTTCCCGCCGCGGTCTCTTTCGGCGATCACTTCCCGCCGCGCGTGGTGCGGGCCATGGTGCTGGCGCGCTTTGCCAACATCCTCGACGGCCATGCCGCGGCCACGCCGCGCCTGGCCGATGCGCTGGTCTCGTTGCTGAACACCGATACGCTGCCGCCGGTCGCCCGCAGCGGGCAGGGCGGGGCGGGGGAGATCCTCGCGACCTATCCGCTGTTCGCCGCCTTGTCCGAGCGATTCACGCTCGAGCCCGGCGAACGCGGCGCGCTGATCAACGGCGCGCCTTGCGCCGCGGCCCTGGTCGCTGATGTGGCGCTGGCCGCGCGGCGCCGGCTCGACCTGGTGCAGCAGGTGCTGGCGCTGGCGATCTTCGCCTTCGGCGCGCCACGCGAGCATTATGACCCGGCGCTCGGCGAGCTCTGGGGCGGGCCCTATCATCGGCTGGCCTTCGATGCGCTCGATGCGCTGCTCGGCGTACCCACGGGCGAGCAGCGCAGCCATCAGGCGCCGGTCAGCTATCGCATCATTCCCGCGGTGCTGGCCCAGGCGCATTGGGCGGTCGGGCAGGCCGAGGCGATCGCCAAGACCGCCTTGTCCTCGGTCACGCATAACCCGACCTATCTCGAGCCGGACGACGACCATCCGCTCGGCCGCTGCATCAGTACCGGGGGTTTCCACAATGCGCTGGCGGCGCCGGCGATGGACAACATCGCCGGCGTCTGGGCCGACCTCTGCCTGCTCTGCGAGCGGCTCGTCGCCGGCTTGCTGAATGGACGCGTCTCCGGCTTCCCGGATTTCCTGCTCGACGGCCGCGACCCTTCAGAGAGCGACGGCCATGGCGCCCTCGGCTATCTGCCGATGGCGATCGCCGGTTTCGTCGAGGAGGCGCGCGCGCTGGCGCAGCGCAGCTTCATCCCGGCGGTCGATGCCTCGGTCTTCGGCCAGGACGATGTCGCCTCGCCGGTCTTCCTGGCCTGGCCGAAGGCGGAGAAGGCGGGGGAAACGCTCGACCGCGCGCTGGCCGTGCTCGCGGTCGTTGCCTCGCAGGCGTTGCATCTGACCCACCGCAAGCCTTCGTCCGATCCGTTGCGCAACCTGCTCGGCAAGGTGCGCGAGAGCGTCCCGCCGGTCACTGCGGACCGGGTCCTGGGCCCCCAACTTCAGGCTCTCAGCGCCTATTTTGGCGTCTCAGTCTTTGGGATGACTCTGCGTATCTAAGCTCTTGTGAATACGGCTCTTGCTGCGGCGCACAAATACACGCATATTTAACGTGCTGCGGGCTACCTTTGTCGGAGCCGTCAGGGCGCGGCTGCAACAGAAAGAAGGGGTACTCGCGTGCTGTACACCGCAGTTCTGGTCGCCTGCCTTGCTTCCGCCTCGGGCGTGTCTGCGCCGGGTGATTGCCGCACCCATGAGATGCTGATCAACGGCAGCGTCAATCCCATGTCGGCCTTCATCGAGGCGCAGACCCGCGCCGCGGAATGGCTGGCGCAACACCCGGGCCTGGCCAAGCAGTCGCTGGTCATCCACGCCGGCCGCAGCGCCTAGCTTCGCCCACTGCCGGGCGCTTGCCGTCACCGCCCGATCCTGGCTCAATTGCCGGAGATTGGTGCATGGGCAGTGAGCAGATGGGTCTTATGGAGCGCGACGGCGCGGTCGTGGAAATCAATCGCGTGCTGATCTTCATGGCCAGGCATGGTCGTGTGATCGTGCACGACGTCCGCCACGGCGTGCGCTTCGGCTCCAGCGACCTGGAACCGCTTGAGATCGAGGTGCCGAGGCCGCCGTCAGTCGGCCTGCTCACCGCGATGTGGGCGGAGGGCCTGGTCGAAACGGTTTCTACTGACCCGCAGAGATCCTGCATCGTCCTCGCGCTGACCGCGGATGGTCGCCGCGCGGCCGCTGCGAATAGCAGGATCGATGCCGCGGGCCAACTGGTCGATCTCAGACACAGTCTCGTGAGTGGCCGGCTCCGCAAACAGATTGCCGACGCCCGCAGTCGCATCTCGGCCGCCGAGCGGCGCTACCACGCCCTGAAGGCCCGCATCACGGAGGGACGAGGGCGCTGCAGGGCCAATGAGCAAGCCGAAGAACTGCTTGGACACATGTTCGTCAATCTTGTCGAAATGCGCCGGCAGCTCGTGCTCACGCTGGAGTTCTACGAGCAACGCGAGGCCTACCTCGCCAGTTCCCCGGCGCAGCGCCGCATGAGCCGCCGGCGCTGACCGCGGCGAAATGCTGCGCCGGCCGCGTTACTGTTCGGCCACCTGCCTGAAGAGCTCGATGATGCCGGGCCAGCCGTTGTCCACGGCGTTGCGCATCTTGGTGCCCTCGACGCCCATGCGCTCGAACAGCCGATGCTCGAGCTCGACGCGCGTGCTCTCGTCGCTTTCGGCGATGAAGCGCACTTCGACCTCACTGCCGGCCGAAGGATCCGATTTCCAGTCGCCGTTGATCTCCCAGCTGAAGACGAGGCGGCGCGGCGGCTCCCAGACCAGGACATGGCCGACGGTGGTCTCGGCGCCGTCCTCGCCGATCTCGTACCAGCGACCGCCGACGCGGGGTTCGAGGATATCCTTGGTGACCTGGGTCGGCCCGACGTAATGCGATTTCGGCCACCAGCGATCGAGCCCTGCGGTGAAGACCTCGAAGGCGCGCGCCTGCGATGCGCGCACCAGAATGCTTTTGCGCACCGGTGCGATCGTGATCACGCGGCCGTCGTTCATGGCGCGTCCCCCGGTTTCCTGGCCTCCGCTGCGATCCGGAAATTCTCCAAGGCCTCGTCCCAGAACCGGTCCAGCCAGGCGCGCAACGCGCCAAGCCCCTTCGGGTCGATGCTGTAGATGCGCCGGGTGCCTTCCGTCCGGTCGCTCACCAGTCCGGCTTCCTTCAGCACCTTCAGATGCTGCGACACCGCCGGTCGGCTGACCGTGAGGCCGCGCGCGAGATCGGCAACCGGCTTCGGGCCGGAACCCAGACGCTCGAACACCGTTCGGCGGGTTGGGTCGGCGAGCGCGGCCAGGGCAGTTCCGTAAGTCATGGCTAACAGTAAGCTATAGCTTACGGTGAAAATCAACCCCGAAAACGGGGTTGTCATGAGAAGCCCGCTGGACGTGGCGGTGCTTCTGTTGCCAAATAGTTCTCAAGATCCCATATGCAGAGACTGCCGAGCCCCGCATGGAGCTTCGATCCCCGACAATGCTGCCCCTCGATCTCTTCCATTCTGCCGTGGCGGACTGGTTCGCCCGGCATTTCCCGGAAGCGACGCCGGCCCAGGCCCAGGCCTGGCCCGCGATCAAGGCCGGCGAGCACACGCTGATTGCGGCACCGACCGGGTCGGGCAAGACCTTGGCGGCCTTTCTCGCCGCGATCGACGGGCTGGTGCGCCAGGGCCTCGACGGCACGCTCACCGACCAGACCCAGATCGTCTATGTCTCGCCGCTGAAGGCGCTCTCCAACGACATCCAGAAGAATCTCGAAGCGCCGATCGCCGGCATCCGCGCCGCGCTGCAGGAGCGCGGCTTGCCCGATGTCGAGATCCGGACCTGGGTCAGGACCGGCGACACGCCGTCCTCCGAACGCGCGAAGATGGCCAAGCGCCCGCCGCATATCGTCGTCACCACGCCGGAATCCTTCTACATCCTGCTGGGCTCGGAATCCGGGCGGAAGATGCTGGAGACCACGCGCTGGGTGATCGTCGATGAAATCCACGCCATGGCCGGCAACAAGCGCGGCGCGCATCTGGCGCTGTCCCTGGAACGGCTCGCGGCGCTCTGCGGCGACAACCTGTTGCGGATCGGACTCTCCGCGACCCAGAAGCCGGTCGACACGGTGATGAATCTCCTCGCCGGCACCGGCGGATCGGGTGGCGCGCCGAAGGTGCGCATCGTCGATACCGGCCACCAGCGCCACCGCGAACTGGAGATCGAAGTTCCGGGCCAGCCGTTGGAAGCGGTGATGTCGGCGGAATGCTGGCTCAACGTCTACGATCGGCTGCAGCAGTTGATCGAGGCGCATCGCACCACCTTGGTCTTCGTCAACACGCGGCGGATGGCGGAGCGGGTGGCGCGCGCGCTCTCGGAACGGCTCGGCGAGACCGCGGTCACCGCGCATCACGGCAGCATGGCGAAGGAGCACCGGCTCGCCGCCGAGCAGCGCCTGAAATTCGGCCAGCTCCGCGCGCTGGTCGCCACCGCGTCCTTGGAGCTCGGCATCGATATCGGCGACGTCGATCTCGTTTGCCAGCTGGGTTCGCCACGCAGCATTGCGAGCTTCCTGCAGCGGGTCGGCCGTTCCGGCCACGCGGTCGGCGCCACGCCGAAGGGGCATCTGTTCCCGCTCTCGCGCGATGAGCTGGTCGAATGCTCGGCCTTGTTCGACAGCGTGCGCCGCGGCGAGCTGGACAAGCTCGAGGTGCCCTTGAAGCCGCTCGACGTCATCGCCCAGCAGATCGTCGCGGAATGCGCGGCGCAGGACTGGAGCGAGGACGATCTCTTCCAGCGCTTCACCCGCGCCTGGCCCTATCGCGACCTCACGCGGCCGGAGTTCAACGAAGTCCTGAAGATGCTGGCCGAGGGCTTCACCACGCGGCGCGGCCGGCGTGGTGCGCTGATCCACTGGGACACGATCAACAAGGTCGTGCGCGGCCGGCGCGGCGCGCGTTTGACCGCGCTCACTTCCGGCGGCACGATCCCGGACACCGCCGACTACCAGGTGCTGCTGGAGCCGGAGAACCACGTCATCGGCACGGTCAACGAGGATTTCGCCATCGAGAGTCTGGCCGGCGACGTGTTCCAGCTCGGCAACGCCTCCTACCAGATCATCCGGGTCGAGCGCGGCCAGGTGCGGGTCGAGGACGCGCATGGCCAGCCGCCGACCATTCCCTTCTGGCTCGGCGAGGCGCCGGGCCGCAGCGACGAGCTTTCGGATTCCGTCTCGCGGCTCCGCAAGGAGATCGCGCAGCGCCTGGAAGCCAAGCCGGATTCCGTGCTGCCCTGGCTGATCGAGGAAGTCGGCGTCGCCGAGGCCGCGGCCGAGCAGGAGGTCGAATACCTCGCCGCCGGCAAGGCGGCGCTCGGCGCCATCCCCAGCAAGGACACCATCGTCCTGGAGCGCTTCTTCGACGAGGCGGGCGGGCAGCAGCTGGTCATCCACACGCCCTATGGCAGCCGGATCAACCGCGCCTGGGGCCTCGCCTTGCGGAAACGCTTCTGCCGCAAGTTCAACTTTGAACTTCAAGCCGCCGCGACCGAGGACAACATCGTTCTGTCGCTGACTTCCGCGCACAGCTTCGACTTGGCCGAGGTCGCGCGCTATCTCCATTCCTCCAGCGTGCGGCAGATCCTCACCCAGGCGCTGCTCGACGCGCCGATGTTCAACGTGCGCTGGCGCTGGGTTGCCGGGGTCTCGCTGGCCTTGCCGCGCTTTCAGGGCGGCAAGAAGGTGCCGCCGCAATTCATGCGCATGCAGGCCGAGGATCTGGTGGCCGCGGTCTTCCCCGACCAGATCGCCTGCGCCGAGAACCTGGTCGGCGAGCGTGAGATCCCCGATCATCCGCTGACCAACCAGGCGATCTACGACTGCCTGCATGAGGCCATGGACATCGAGGGCCTGGAGACACTGCTGAGGCGCATCGAGGCGGGCGAGATCCGCATCGTCGCCGTCGATCTGACCCAGCCCTCGCCGCTGGCGCTCGAAGTGCTCTCCGCACGACCCTATGCCTTCCTCGACGACGCGCCGCTGGAGGAACGCCGCACCCAGGCCGTCATGGGCCGCCGCTGGATGGATGCGGAAAGCGCCGCCGATCTCGGCCGCCTCGACAGCGAAGCCATCACCCGCGTCAAGGAAGAGGCTTGGCCGGAGCCGGCCAATGCCGAGGAGCTGCATGATTCACTGCTCTGGCTCTCGTCGGTCACCAATGACGAGGCGCGCGCAAGGCCGGATTGGCTGCACTGGCTGAGCGCGCTGGCGGCGGACAAGCGGGTGACCCGGCTGGAGACCGGCACCACGCGGCTCTGGATCGCGACCGAGCGGCTCAACCAGTTCCGTCTGGTCTGGCCCGATGCGCCGAGCGTGCCGCCGGTCAGCAGCGGCGAAGTCTTCGCCCAGACCCGCGAGGAAGCCCTGGTCGAGATCATCCGCGGTCGGCTCGAAGGCCTCGGCCCGGTGACGGCGACATCGCTCGCCATGCCGCTCGGACTCGAAGCCGCCGATGTCGAGGCCGCCTTGATCGCGCTGGAGATCGAAGGCTTCGTCATGCGCGGGCGCTTCACCGCCGGCGGCAACGAGGAGGAATGGTGCGACCGGCGCCTGCTCTCGCGCATCCATCACTACACGTTGCGGCGTCTGCGTGCCGAGATCGAGCCGGTGGCGGCCAAGGACTTCCTGCGCTTCCTGTTCCAATGGCAGCGCGTTGCCGGAGAGTCGCGGCTCGAAGGCCCGGATGCCATGACCGTTGCCGTGGCCGGGCTCGAAGGCTTCGAGGCGCCGGCCGGGGCCTGGGAAACCGAGATCCTGCCCGCGCGCATCAAGGCCTACGAGCCCAGCTGGTTCGACGATCTCTGCCTCTCCGGCCGTCTCTCGTGGGCCCGCCTCACGCCCGCGGTCGGCGGCAAGGACAAGGACCGCGTCGCTTCGCCCGTGCGCACCACGCCGATCGCGGTGATGGAGCGCCGTTCGGCGCCGCTCTGGATGGCGCTGGTGGGCGAGACGAAATCCAATCTCGAGCCGAGCCCGCGCGCCCAGGCCGTGCTCGATGCGCTGAAAGCCCACGGCGCTTCCTTCTTCGACGAGCTGGTCGCCGAAAGCGGCCTGCTGCGACCGCAGGTCGAGGATGCGCTGGGCGAGCTGGTCAATCTCGGCCTGGTGAACTCCGACAGCTTCGGCGGCTTACGGGCATTGCTGGTGCCGCAGGAGAAGCGGAAGCCGATCGGCGGCGGGCGGCGGCGCGGCCATGTGCTGCCCTTCGACATGGACAATGGCGGCCGCTGGGCGCTGATGCGCCGCGCCACGCAATCCGCCGACCCGAAGCTGCGCGACGCCGCGGTCGAGCATATGGCGCGCACCTTGCTGCGCCGCTACGGCGTCGTGTTCTGGCGACTGCTCGGCCGCGAGGCGGCTTTCCTGCCGCCCTGGCGCGAGCTCCTGAAGGTCTATCGCCGCATGGAAGCGCGCGGCGAGATTCGCGGCGGCCGCTTCGTTGCCGGATTCTCCGGCGAGCAATATGCGCTGCCCGACGCGGTTGGCGCGTTGCGCGAGATGCGCCGCAAGGCGCCGAGCGGGGAGTGGGTCTCGATCTCCGGCGCCGATCCGCTGAATCTGGTCGGCATCCTGACGCCGGGCAACAAGCTCAGTGCATTGACCGGCAACCGGATTCTGTTCAAGGACGGCATCCCGATGGCGACGCTATCCGGCGGCAAGGTCGAATACACCGCGAGCCTCGAGCCCGCCGAGCATTGGGAGGCGAAGAAGAAGCTGCTCCGCTCCGCTGCTCCCCGCCATTTCGCCGATCTCGGTTAGGAGGGTTGACGCTTGGAGCGTGAAGATTCTGCGGCGAAAGCCTTGGCCGACATCGCCGCCGGCAAGCCGGCGTCGCTCAAGATCCGATTCCTGTCGGAAGACAAGTCGCACCGCTATCAGCAGCTGGCCGACCTCATCGCGGCGCTCGACGCGAAGTACCCGACGCCGCGGCTCAACATCGACGGCTGGATCAATCGCATCGACAGCGCGCGGCAGCTGACACCCGAATCCAAGGTGCACGACCTGCAGTGGCACAATTCGCCGGAAATTGCGGTCGGGACCTTCGAGCTCCATATGGGCCCGCATCGCTGACCCGGCCTGCTGCGACAATTCTACACATATCGATCTTTGGTCGAATTGACGCCCTATGAAAACGGATTGGTAAACTTTCCCAACGAAGATGCCGCTATGCAGATGGCGCCAGCATTGATCTTTGGGAGGAAAAATGACCGCAAACGCGCCATATCGGGCGATGCGTCAATGACAGGCGAACGGTCCAGCCCCCGACCGACCCCGGAACAACCTCACACGGCGACCAAGGAAATCGACAAGGACCGGCTGATCACCGAGATGGCCGACCGGATCGGCACGCTCGGCGTCGAGATGGCGGACATCGCCGGCAACGTCGAGGACGTCGCCGGCCGGGTCACCGACCAGGCACAGAAGTTCAAAGCCCTGGACGAGACCGCCAAGGCCATGGTCGCGACCAACCACGAGATCGACCGGGCCGCCAAGGCCGCGCAGTCGGCGGCCTCGATCGCCGGCGCCGAAGTCGCGGAATCCCGCAGCGCCGTCAACGGTGCTGTTTCGGATATTTCCGAGCTGATTTCCGCGGTCGGCCGGATCGCCGAGCGCCTCAACACCGTCAACACCGTGCTGGAGCAGGTCGCCGGCTTCTCCGGCACGATCGAGACCATCGCCAAGCAGACCAATCTCCTGGCGCTGAACGCCACAATCGAGGCCGCCCGGGCCGGCGCCATGGGCCGCGGCTTCAGCGTGGTGGCGAGCGAGGTGAAGAGTCTCGCCGAGCAGACCCGCCAGGCGACGCGCCAGATCAACGAGACGGTGCATGACCTGACCTCGCAGATCGGCAACGTCATCACCGAGAGCAGCGTCGCGACCTCGCGCGCGAAACAGGTGGGGCAGAGCACCAGCCAGATCCAGGGCGTGATCGAGCGGGTGCATGACGGCTTCGAGGCGGCCGATCGGGAAGTGAACTCGATCGCGTCCACCGCTGCGGACAACCTGCAGCATTGCGACACCGTGATCCTGGCGCTGGACGACCTCACCAAGGGCGTGGAGGCTTCCTCGGTCAACCTGAAGCAGGCGGAGGAACGCGTCGAAGGCCTGTTGAAGCTCAGCGAGACCCTGATCGAGTATATCGCCGAGAGCGGCGTCGAGACGCCGGACACGCCGCTGATCCGCGCCGTGCTTGAAGCCGCACAGAAGGTCGAAGCGGTGTTCAACCAGGCGATCGACAGCGGCGAGATTACGCTCGAGGACCTGTTCGACGAGAACTACCGCGAGGTCCCGAACTCCAACCCGAAGCAGTACCTCACCAAGTACACTTCCTTTACCGACCGGGTGCTGCCCGCGATCCAGGACCCGCTGCTGGCACTCGACCCGCGCATCGCCTTCTGCGTCGCCTGGACCAGCGGCGGCTATCTCCCGACCCACAACCCGCAATACAGCAAGCCGCAGGGATCCGATCCGGTCTGGAACACAGCCAACTGCCGCAACCGCCGGATCTTCAAGGACCGCGCGGTGCAGAAGACCGCGAACAACACCAAGCCCTTCCTGCTGCAGACCTATCGCCGCGACATGGGCGGCGGCAAGTTCGTGCTGATGAAGGACCTCTCGGCCCCGGTTCATGTCAAGGGCCGCCGCTGGGGCGCCTTCCGCATGGGCTTCCGGCAGAGCTAGGGACGGCAGCGCGCTCAGCCGTTCAGCCGCCAGATCTCAAAGTTGAGGGCGGTCGCGAAGCCCACCCATGCGATCAGCGGCAGCAGGCAAAGTCCCGCGATCCGATCCACGCGCCAGAAAACCGCGGCCGTGGCGACGATCACGATCCATTGCGGGATGATGTTCACCAAGCCGGCGCCGGGATTCTCCGCCGCGAAGAACATCCAGGACCAGGCCGCATTCAGGAGCAGTTGCACGGTGAACAACAACACCGCCACGCGCCTCAACCGGTCGGCCGAACGCAGCACGCGCCAAAGCGCGAAACCCATCAGTGCATAGAGTGCGGTCCAGGCCGGTCCGAACACCCAGTTCGGCGGATTGAACGTCGGCTTCGCCAGGCCGGCATACCAGGGCTCCAGGTGCGGAAAGGTCGCGATCTGCCCCAGGACCAGAACGGCGACGACGCTGACCGCCGCGATCGCTGCATATCCCAGATCGCGCTTCATGGCGTGACGCTTATCCGCACCGGCACGCCGATCTTCAGCGAGTTCGCGACGGTGCTGATCCGCTCGGCCTCGGCGATCAATGCCCGGACGTCGCCACCCTCCGGCAGTTCACACTCCACAAGCATCGTCGCGCCGGTTGCCAGCAGCGGTTCGCCGCTGAGATCGAGCGTTACCTGGACCGAGATGCCGGCGAGCGCGATGCCTCGCGCATGCGCGACATAGCGAAGGTCGTTGCAGAAGCAGCCACCGATCGCAAGCGCGAGCAGCTGCCCACCATTGAAGCCGAGCCCCTGGCCGCCCGCCTTGCCCTCCGGGCGATCGACGACCAGGGTATGCGCACCGGCCCAGCCGAGCGCCGCCTCGGTGCCGCCGATGTTGCGCAACTCGACCGTCATCTGCGTCATGGCATGGGTCCCTTAGAGAAACTTCCCGCTGTCGAGGATCACCGCAGTGTAGTCGCGGTAGCTCATGCCGAGCTCTTCAGCACGGGCCAGCCGGCGCAAGGCGATCTCCTTCGGCGGCGTCTTCCAGGCCTCATTATGCGCCTTGGTCCAGCAGTAGAGCCGCCAGGAGCCGTTCGGATCGAGATCGTCCGGCAGCGGCCCGCCGTTATGCCCGATCCATGGGTTCAACACGACCACGGGCGGCGTCGCGATGGAATTGCCGCGCAGCAGATGCGCCACCAGGTTCGACCGCTTGCGCTGTGCCATCGTATTCCTGCTCAAAAGCGCGGCGCTCGGTGCCGCATTGGTAGGCAAATGATCGGCCAACCCCGCGCCGCGTCCGCCGCTTGGGCGAAGTTCGTTGTGCAGTTGCGTTCGGAATCGTTGACCAGTCCCGACCCGTATGGAAGATTTGAGAAAAGCGCGATGAACTGCAACAGGGAGTCTTCGATGCCCAGTGGCCGGACCATGCTGCGCGCTGCCGTCGCGAGCGTCGCCGTTCTTCTTCCGACCGCCGCCTGGGCGCATGTCGGTGTCGGCTCCACCTCCGGCTTCGTGCATGGCTTCGTCCATCCGGTCACCGGCATCGATCATGTCCTCGCCATGGTCGCGGTCGGCATGTTCGCGGCCAATCTCGGCGGCCGCGTGCTCTGGGCCGTGCCGCTGACCTTCGTTTCGGTCATGGCGATCGGCGGCGCGCTCGGGATTGCCGGGATCGCCGTGCCCTCCGTCGAAGCCGGCATCGCGGCCTCGGTCATCTTCCTCGGCCTTGCCGTCGCGTTGCAACGGAAGTGGCCGGTCGCGGCGGCGATGGCGCTGGTCGGGATCTTTGCGATCTTCCACGGCCATGCCCACGGCGCCGAGATGCCGATCGATGTTTCCGGCCTCGAATACGGATTGGGGTTCATGCTGGCGACCGCACTGCTGCATGGCACCGGCGTCGGCCTCGGGATCGGCATCGCCAGGTTCGGCCGGAGCTATTCGCCGCGCGTGATCCGGTTCGGCGGCGGCGCCATGGCGGTGGCAGGTGTCGCGATCCTGACCGGCGTCATCTGAGATTTGACTCCCGCGCAGACTTTCGACTGCGCCGTCATCGGCGGCGGCGTCTTCGGCCTGGCGACCGCGCTCGAACTGGCGCGGCGCAAGCGCAAGACCGTGCTGCTCGATCGCCTGGGCAGTGGCCATCCGGTCACCTCATCGACCGGTCTGTCGCGCTCGATCCGCATCGCCTACGACCAGCCCTTCTACGTGAAGCTGGCGCAGGATGCCTTGCGCGCCTGGCGCGATCTCGAAGCCGCGACCGGCCGCGGCATCTTGCATCTGACCGGCCAGATCGATCTCGGTCCCGCCGCCAAGCTGCAGGCGATCCACGACACGGTGCGCGCCCAAGGCGGTGCGATCCGCGCCGCCGATGCCACGGAACTCCGCCGCCTGATGCCCGAGCTCAAGCCGCTGGCCGGCGAGATCGGCCTCTACCATGCCGATGGCGGCACCGTGCTGGCGGAGCAGGGGATGCTGGCGCTGGCCGCGGCGGCGGCGCAGGCGGGCGCGGTTCTGCACCAGCGCGAACGCGTGACCGCGATCGAACTCGGCGCGGCGCGGCCTGTCGTCGTCGCCGGACCGCGGCGCATCAGCGCCGAGCGCGTGGTGATCGCCGCCGGCCCCTGGAGCACTGCGCTGCTGGAGCCGATCGGCATCGACCTGCCGCTGGCGCCTTCGGTGGCCCAGGTGACTTTCCTCGACGCGCCGGATCAGGTCGGGCGTCCCGGCATCGCCGAATGGGAGACCTCGGCGGCAGGCGGCGTCTATGGTCATCCGGTGCCGGGCGTCGGCTACAAGATCGCCTTCGATGCCGGCAGCACCGGCTGGCAACCGGATGTCACCGACTGGAGCTTCGATCCGGACGAGGAATGCCGCATCCTCAACTGGCTGAAGCAGCGCCTGCCCGGCATGCCGGCACGCGCGAGGCTGAGCCAGCGCCATCCCTGGACCATGACTCCGGACGCCGACTTCATCGTCGACAATCGAGGACCCGTCACGCTCGCCTGCGGCTGCGCCGGCCATGCCTTCAAGTTCGGCCCGGCGCTCGGCCGCCTGGTCGCCGACGTGATGGACGGCGCGCTTCACCCGCCCGAGCTGCGCCTCGATCGTCCGGCGCTGCAACGCCAGGCCTCGGCCACCGCGCCCATCGTCCGCTAGCGGCGGCGGCCATCAAGGACTAGGCTGGCGGGCGTGCCGGGATGTCCCGGCCTTCTGGGAGGCAAGCTCTGTCGGCCATCGGCGATCCAGCATTGGCGGCCATCGAAGCCGCGGATCTGCGGTCGCCGATCACGCGCGCGGGCTATGAATACTGGTTGCGCAAGAAGGGCGACCGCGTGTTTCCCGCCCGCGCCGATTTCGACCCGCTGCTGGATGAGCCGAAGCTCTCGCGCAACATGGTGTTGGTCGACGTGGAGCGCGATCCGCTCGACTTCCGCTATCGCTACATCGGCACCCGCGTGCGCGAGAACATGAGCGCGGAATGGACCGGCAAGCGGATGTCCGAAATCCCGATGCAGCGGTCACCCAACCCGATCTGGCAGCATCACCTCTGGGTGCTGGAGCACCGGATGCCGCGCTTCTACCGCCCGGCCTATCTCGGCCCCTTCAAGGAGTTCAAGTTCATCGAATCCGCCCAGCTGCCCTTGGGTCCGGCGGGCGGCGAGATCGAGATGATGATGGTCTTCGTGGACTTCCTGCGGAGGAGCACAGCCTAGCCGGCCATCTCACTTGCCATGCGCCTCGCCGACGATCCAGTCGCGAAAGAGGGCGATCTCCGGCCGCTGGTCGGCGCCCAGCGGATAGACCAGGTGATAGCGGAAGCCGGTCTTCAGCCGCTTGGAGATCGGCGCCACCAGCTGCTTGCTGTCGATGAAATCCTTCACCAGCGAGGTCTGGCCGAGCGCGACACCCTGGCCGCCGACCGCGGCGCGCAGCAGGAGGTTGCTGTCGGGGAAGGTCATGTCGCGCTGGCGGTCGCTTTCCGAACCGAGATCGGAAACGCCCGCCGCCTCGAACCAGGCCGGCCAGTCCGGCCACAGGCCTTCGCGGCTCGACCAGTCCAGGCGCAGCAGCTGGTGCTGCACCAGGTCTTTCGGTTTGGAGATCGGGTGGCGTTTCAGATAGTCCGGCGCGCAGACCGGCAGGATCTCGTCCTCGAAGAGATCGATCGATTCCAGGCCGGGGTAATGGCCGCGGCCGAAGCGGATCGCGAGATCGGCCTCGTTGCCGGCGAGATCGACAACGGTTTTGGTCGGGTCGAGCAGCACGTCGAGCGCATTGGGCAGCTCGCGATAGCGGGGCAGGCGGCTGATCAGCCAGTTGACGGCAAAGGCCGGCTCGACGCTGAGGCGCAGCCGGCGCGGCGCCTTGCGCTGGCGCATCCGTTCCACCGCCTGCTGCATCTGGCGAAAGGCGTTGATCAGCGGATCCTTACCGCGCAGGCCGGCCTCGGTCAGCTCCAGCGCGTTGCCGCGCTTCTGCACCACAGCGAGGCCGAGATCGGCCTCCAAGGCCCGGATCTGTTGGGTGACCGCCGCCGGGGTCACATGCAGTTCCTCGGCTGCGCGCCTGACCGAGCCCAACCGGGCCGCGGCCTCGAAGGCGCGCAGCGCCGCCAGCGCCGGCATGCGGGTCTGGGCCGGCTTCTTGGTTTCCGGGGGTGTCGCCATGGCCGGTTATCCCTTAACGGGAGGTTAAGTCGTCTGTTTAGCCCAGCTTAACAGAAATCACACCCGAACTCAGTCGAAAATCCCAGCGAACCAGCTAAATATGCAAGCTATGGAGCGAGGGCGAACGAGATGACCCCGCCGACTGTTTAGAAGGAGTGACTATCATGAACAACCGGACCCTGGTGCGCGAATTGGCCGATCACGACGACCGCCAGCTGATGGATATCGGCTTGGTGCGTGGCGAGGACGGGACCCTGCGTCTCGCCGCCGATCCGGCGCTGCCGGCCGGTTACGCCGTCGCCGACCAGGCCTTCTCCGGCGTGATGGCCACCATCCGCTCGATCCTGCGCGAAGTCCGCGCGGTTCCCTTCCACACCAGCGCCAGCGGCCCGGTCATCCTGACCCAGGAAGCGGCCTGATCCTTCACCCGCCGGCCGCCCCGATCGCGGGGCGGCTGGCGGTCGCTTGCAGCGACCAGCCCAAACCTTCTGAGCGCCGGGTCGTCCCCCCGGCGCTTTTTTCATGGGGCTTTGTTCATTCGGGCAGGATCGGCTCGATCGGGCGCGGCTTGCGCCGGTCGACCAGGATGATGCCCAGCCCGCTGGCGACGATCGTCGCGATCCCGAGCAAGGCGAGCGGATTGGGCCACTCGTTGAACACGATCAGGCCCGACAGCATCGCCCAGACCGCGAAGCTGTAGAAGAACGGCGCAATCACCGCCGGCGCACCGAGCCGGTAGGCCATGAACACGCCGAAATGTCCCAGGGTCACGAAGAAGCCGGAGGCGACCAGATAGAGGGTGTTCCGCGCGCTCGGCAGCACCACGGTTTCGGTGACGACCATGCCGATGCCGGATGCCGCCAGCACCACGATGTTGGTGGCGAGGGTCGCGACCAGCGCCGGGATATCCGATGAGACCTTGCGTCCGGCCACGTCGCGGAGCGCGAGGAAGAGGGCGCTGGCGAAGGCCAGCAGGGCCGCGGTCGAGAAGCCGCTGGCGTCCGGCTGGGCGACCAGGAGCGCGCCGACGAAGCCGGCGGCGATCAGCCCGAACCGCACCAGCCCGATGCGCTCGCGGCCGATCGTGGCGATGATCAGGATGAAGATCAGCGGCGCGATCTGCTCGATCGCTACCACATCCGCGATCGGCATCATCGAGAGCGCGACGATATAGAACATGACGCCGGCGGTTTCGAACGCGGCGCGTGCCAGGGATGCGGGGGTGAAGCCGCGGGCAACGCCCCGCCACTGTCCCAGCACCAGCACCAGTCCCGCGCACCAGGCGACGGCGAAGATGCCGCGCACGAACAGCACCTCGAACGGCGGCACGC
The DNA here is from genome assembly GCF_041905885.1 of Dongia sp. Taxonomy (NCBI): domain Bacteria; kingdom Pseudomonadati; phylum Pseudomonadota; class Alphaproteobacteria; order Rhodospirillales; family Dongiaceae; genus Dongia; species Dongia sp. The sequence goes on from NZ_JAYRKD010000034.1 coordinate 29,502, forward strand.
CGGCCAGGGTCACCAGCTTCATGAAGGTATCGCAGACCACGTAGGACGCGGTCGCAAACAGCATCCCGGCGATGCCGCGGGCGTTGGAAGTCGCAGTGGACATGAAAATCTGCCGGCGGGGTCCCGCGGCTCCGTCGTGGAGTTATTGCACTTCCTGAAAGGTAGCGGAGGCCGGCGGAATTGTCAGGTCCTTTGGCCCAACTTGACCGGCCGCAAACCCCCGGCGCCTACTCACGGTCAAAGTGGGGATAGAGGTGGGGGCGGGACTCCGCGAATGACGAAAGAGATCGGCTGGATGCGTTGGGTGCCGGGACTCGTGACTCTGCGGCACTACCAGGCTGACTGGTTGCCGCGCGATCTGGTCGCGGGTTTGGTCCTGACGACCATGCTGGTGCCGGTCGGCATCGCCTATGCGGCGGCCTCTGGCGTGCCCGGCATCTACGGTCTCTACGCGACCATCGTGCCGCTGCTGGCCTATGCGCTGTTCGGTCCGAGCCGCATCCTGGTGCTGGGGCCGGATTCTTCGCTGGCGGCGCTGATCCTCGGCGTCGTCCTGCCGCTCTCGCAGGGCGACCCGATGCGCGCCGTTGCACTGGCCGGCGGCATGGCGATCGTCTCCGGCGTGATCTGCATCATCGCCGGCTTGGCCAAGCTCGGCTTCATCACCGAGCTGCTGTCGAAGCCGATCCGCTACGGCTACATGAACGGCATCGCCCTAACCGTGCTGATCAGCCAGGTCCCGAAGCTGCTCGGCTTTAAGATCGAAGGCGATGGGCCTTTGCGCAACATCATCGCGATTGTCCGGGCGATTTTCGATGGCGAGGTCAACCTGACCGCGTTCGCGATCGGCGCCGGCACGCTGATCGTGATCCTGGCGCTGAAGCGGTTCAAACGCGTGCCGGGCATCCTGCTGGCCGTGATCGGCGCGACGGTGATCGCCGGCGTGCTCGATCTCGGCGCGACTGCCGGCATCTCCGTTCTTGGGCCCTTGCCGCAAGGCCTGCCGGGCTTCGCGATCCCTTGGCTGACGTCCGCCGACCTGGTCCCGGTGCTGCTGGGCGGGGCCGCCGTCGCCATGGTTTCCTTCGCCGATACCAGCGTGCTTTCCCGCACCTATGCCGCGCGCCTCAAGAGCCCGGTCGATCCCAACCAGGAAATGGTCGGCCTCGGCGCCGCCAATTTCGCCGCCGGCTTCTTCCAGGGCTTTCCGATCAGCAGCAGCTCGTCCCGCACGCCGGTGGCGGAGGCGGCCGGCGCCCGCACCCAGTTGACCGGCGTGGTCGGTGCGATCGCCGTCGCGCTGCTGCTCGTGTTCGCACCGAATCTGCTGGCGGACCTGCCATCGGCGGCCCTGGCGGCCGTGGTCATCGCCTCGGCGATCGGCCTGTTCGAGTTCGGCGACCTGGTGCGGATCTATCGCATCCAGCGCTGGGAATTCTGGCTCTCGATCGTCTGCTTCGCCGGCGTCGCGGTGTTCGGCGCCATTCCCGGCATCGGCATCGCGGTGGTGCTGGCCGTGATCGAGTTCCTGTGGGACGGCTGGCGGCCGCATTCGGCGATCCTCGGCCGGGCCGAAGGCATCAAGGGCTACCACGACATCACCCGCTATCCCGATGCCCGCCGCGTTCCCGGCCTGGTGCTGTTCCGCTGGGATGCGCCGCTGTTCTTCGCCAATGCCGAGCTCTTTCGCGAGCGCGTCCTCGAGGTGATCGCAACCGCGCCGACCCCGACCCGCTGGCTGGTCATCGCCGCCGAGCCGGTTACCAGCGTGGACGTGACCGCCAATGACAGCCTCGCGGAGCTGGTGAAGTCGCTGCAGGAGGCCGGCGTCGCGCTGCGCTTCGCCGAGCTCAAGGACCCGGTGAAGGACAAGCTGAAGCGCTTCGGCTTTTACGCGGAGCTGGGTGAGGCGGCCTTCTTCCCCACGCTCGGCGCCGCCGTCAACGCATACCTCAAGGCCCACGACGACGTCGAATGGGTGGATTGGGAGGATCGATGAACTGGCTTCTGGTCCTGGTTCCCGTCGCGATCGGCCTCGAGCATCTGGCACCCGATCGCTATCTGCTGATCTTCGCGACCGCCTGCCTGGCGATCCTGCCGCTGGCGGCGCGCATGGGCCATGCCACCGAGGCCCTGGCCGAGCGCATGGGCGAAGGCGTCGGCGGGCTGCTCAACGCCACCTTCGGCAATGCGGCCGAGCTGATCATAGCCCTCGCGGCCTTGCGCGCCGGGCTCTACGACGTGGTCAAGGCTTCGATCGCGGGATCCATCGTCGGCAACATCCTGCTGGTGCTCGGCGCCGCCATGCTGGCGGGCGGAATGCGCCACCGCGAGCAGAGCTACAACCCGGTCGGCGCGCGCTCCCAGGCGACCATGCTGACCCTCGCCGCCATCGCCTTGATCCTGCCGGCCGCCTTCCAGGTCGCGGCCGGCACCACGCCGGAAACGCTCGGCTATCTCAGCGTCTCGATCTCGGTCGTGCTGCTCCTGGTCTATGCCTGCTTCCTAGGCTTCAGCCTGGTCACGCATTCGGCGCTGTTCGCCGGTTCCCACGCGGCGGAGGCGGGCAAGCCACCCGCCTCGGTGGCCCGCGCCGGGCTGGAACTCGCCCTTTCCACCGCGGCGATCGCCTGGATCAGCGAGATCATGGTCGGGGCGATCGAGCCGACCGCCCACGAGTTCGGCCTGAGCGCGGTCTTCGTCGGGGTCTTCGTGGTGGCGATCGTCGGTAACGCCGCCGAGCATGCGACCGCGATCAGCGCCGCGATGAAGAACCGCATGGATCTCTCGCTCTCAATCGCGATCGGCTCCAGCGTCCAGGTGGCGCTGTTCGTGGCGCCGTTCCTGGTGCTGACCAGCCTGTTCCTGGGGCCGGCGCCGATGGACCTGGCCTTCCCCGCGGGCCTGGTCCTGATCGTGCTGCTCTCGGTCCTGATCACCGGCCAGGTCGCCGGCGACGGACGCTCCGACTGGCTGAAGGGCGTCCAATTGCTGGCCGTTTACCTGGTGCTCGGCCTCGCTTTCTTTTTCCTCCCGATCGCGCCGATCCCCTGACGCCAGGTCAGAGCGCCAGCGGATCGCCGATCATCGCGTTCATCAGCGCCATCCGCAGCGGCACGCCGTTGGCCGCCTGCTGGAAGTAGACCGAATGCGGGCTGTTGTCGAAGCTTGCCGGGATCTCGCAGCGCCGGTCCAGCGGATGCATGACGATGAGCTCCGGCTTGGCCCGGGCGACGCTGGCGTGGTCGATTAGGAACTGCGGCTTCACGATGTAGTAGGCGTGCTCGCCCATAGCGTTGTGATAGATGACATCGACCTCCGCGGCGACGTCGGCCACGTCCGAGACGCATTCCCAGTCCAGGCCCGCAGCGTCGATCGCGTGCTGCTCGGCATCCGGCAAGCGGCCCGGCGCGTCCGAGAGCAGATAGACCTTGACCTTGTCGAAGGCGCAGAGAGCATGCAGCAGCGAATGCGCGGCGCGCAGATGCAGGCCGCCGATCATCAGGATCTTCAACCCGTCGATCCGCCCCAGGCGCTCCTGCATGGTGAAGAGATCGATCATGGTCTGGGTTGGGTGCTCGGATCCGGCGCCGATGCCGTCGCCGCCGTTGATCACCGGCACGCCGCAATGTTCGGCGAAGAGCTTCGGCGTGCCGACGTCGGGATGGCGCATCACCGCGATGTCGCAGTAGGCCGAGATGCAGGTGGCGGTATCCTCCAGGCTCTCCGGCTGCAAGGCACCAAGGCGCGATGCCTCCTTGGTGCTGAAGCCGACCACGCCGCCGCCCATGCGGATCATAGCCGCCTCGAAGGAGAGGCGGGTGCGGGTGCTGGTCGAGAAGAACAGGCTGCCGAGGATCTTGCCGGCGAGCGGCTTGGCCGCGACCACGTCCTTGAACTGTGCCTTGATCGCCGCGGCGCTGTCGATCAGCGCCTCGATGGCGTGCCGCGGCATGCCGCGCATGCTGAGCACGTCGGCGTTGCGGAATGCTTCCAGCGGATGGTTGGGGTGAAGCGGGGGATCGGCCCAATTCACGTCGCGCGGTGTGAAGGGCGAGAAGGCCGGCTTTGCCCGATGGGAAGCCCGATGGGAAGGTTGAGCAGTCATGATGTGACCTCTCCGGATTCGGTTTTGGGATCGGGGCGACGGCGATCGAATCGCTTTGCAGCCGAACGCTGTGCCGTTCCGCAGTATCGGCCTCGACGCCAGATCAAGTGACCCAGGATTCTTCCGTATTGCCGCATGAAACGTGCTTAACTAGGACTCGCATGCTGGGGATTGCGTGGATAACTTTCGCGGCGGGAAGCAGTCCTAGATTCAGGCGATGGATGAAGTCGAAACAGCGCGCTCGGCGAAGTTCTTAATCCACCGTCGCGGCGCCGAGGCGGCGAAGCAATGGGCGGCGCAGCGCGCGCTCGAAGTCGGCGATGCCGAGAGCCGCGCCGCCTGGCTCCGCATTCTCCAGGCGATCATCGACCTCAGCCCGTCGCCGGGCGCGGATGCGCCGTTCAACTGACGGCGCCTGCTACTTGCGGCGCGGCGCCGGGATCTGCATCCAAAGGCTTAGGCCTCTCGTACCCGATGACGCAGAACGGACCCCAGCCTATGATCGGGATTCAAATGGAGACGTTGCTTTCGACAAAGCTCCCGCGCCGCCGGGTGATCGGCCTGGCGGTGACGGTCGCGGGCCTTCTGCTCGCCGGTTGCGCGCCGCAACAGCCGCCCGCGCCGGGCAGCTGGCAGGAGGAATACTACCGCCGCAAGGAGAAGTACCGGCAGTGGGGCGAGGGGCAACGACAGTGAACTCTCGCCGCCCCCTTTCCGCGCTGCTTGCTCTCGGCCTGTGGCTCGCCGGCTGCGGGGGCAACCAGTATCCGGCCACGCCGCCCAACCCGAACGATCCCAATCTGACCTGGGGCCAGAAGCACTATATCCAGAAGATGAAGTATCAGGAGATGACCAACGACCGGCTGCAATGATGCCGCCTTCGACCGACCTCGGGTCGCGCGACTCGAGGGAACACAAGAAAGACCTGCGGTTTATTCCTCCAAGCAGTGCACCTACGCCTGCCGAAGGAGGACATCGATGCGCCAAGCCGCCAGCAAATCCAGCCCGCAGCCGCTGCATCCCGAGTCGCAGCGCGAAGTCCCGACCTTCGTCGCGACCGACCTCCTGGAAAAGCTGATCGCCGACCGCGATGCCCGCGCCGTGGACCGGGTGGTCGCGGCGACGCGCCGGCATTGAGGCCGGCCATGCGCAAGACCAGCGCCGGGCGGACCCGATTCGCCGCCGGCCCGGCCGACCGGCCGCGCCTGTGGCCTCCGGCGCGGCGTTCGCTCTCGCCGGCCTTCGGTCTCGAAACGCTCGACCAGATGGGGATCGACATCGATCAGGATCCGCGTGCCTTCGCCAGGTTCCTGGAAATGAAGAACCGGGCCCAGGACAGACGCTAGAAAAAGCTTGGCGGCCCGTCGACGGGGGACGGTTCGGCCGATTACCATCCGGCCATGACCATCCAGAAGCTTGCCACCATCCGCAGCTACCACGCCCATGTCTATTTCGACGGCCCGGAGCAACGCCGGCAAGCCGAGGCCCTGCGCGAGGAGATCGGCGCTCGCTTTTCGGTCCGGCTCGGCCGCTGGCATGACCACCTGGTTGGCCCGCATACGCGGCCGATGTACCAGGTCTCGTTCGCGCCGGGCGAGTTTCCGCGTCTCGTTCCCTGGCTGATGATCAACCGGCGCGGGCTTGCCGTGCTGATCCACCCCAACACTGGCCAGCCGAAAGCCGACCACCTGCTGCATGCGCTCTGGCTGGGCGAAATTCTCGACCTCGACGCGGCGCCGCTGCCGGAGCTTGACGAAGCGCCGGAGCCGGCCATCGAACTCAACACCGATCCGAAGCTGACGCCTTAGACGCACGGTGCTGGCGAGGCTATTGCACCCGTGAATTGACCGGCCCGACCCGCGTATCGACCGGGAGAATCCGCTGTCCGGCCCGGCGGTCCATCGCGTCGATGACGGCCTGCAGGGAATTTCCGATCACCGGCGCGAGATCGCGACCCGTCGCGGTGCAGGTCTCCGCATTGCAGGTGATGCTTACGCCGTTGGCGCGACAGCCATATTCCTCGCCGCCGGCGCGGGGGACAGTGCCCAGCTGCTGCTGGCAGGCGCGCGTGATGGTGGCCTGATCGATAAAGCCCATGTCGATGGTCTTGCCGGCGGCCCAGGACGCGCCGCCGCTCGCCAGGATCGGGGCCAGTCCGAAGAGCGTGATCGCAACAGCTTTCCACATGACGCACCCTCCGCCTTCGCCTGGCAGCCAACGTGCCAGAGGCGGGGCTGTTCCATCCCGGGCCGGAAGCTGGGTATTCCCGGACAATTCGCGGCGGGACTTGCGTCGCGTCGGCCGGGTCCATATTGTCCGGCCCCTTCCAAAGCAGCCAGCGACGGACCGGCCATGGCGACAGGGTATTGCGGACTGGATTTCGGCACGTCCAATTCGACCCTGGCGCTGCACGCCGAGGGGCGCGCCTTCCTCTGTCCGCTGGAGGGTCGATCGGTCACCCTGCCGAGCGCCGTCTTCTACGATGCCGAGGACCATTCGGTACGCTTCGGCCGGGACGCGATCCGGCACTATGTCGAAGGCGTGGAGGGCCGGCTGTTGCGCGCCTTGAAGAGCGTGCTCGGCAGCAGCCTCATCGAAGAGACCACGCTGATCCAGCGCAAGCGCGTCGCCATGCGCGCCATCATCGGCATGTTCATCCGCCACCTGAAACGCACCGCCGAGGCGCATCACGGCGCGGCCTTGGACAGCGTCGTGCTCGGCCGACCGGTGCATTTCGTCGATGACGACGAGGAAGCCGATCGCCGGGCCGAGGCCGAACTGATCGCCGCGGCCAAGGCGGAAGGCTTCCGCCATGTTGAAACCCAGCTCGAGCCGATCGCGGCCGCCTTGGCCTATGAGCAGAGCCTCGACCGGGAAGAGCTCTCCTTGATCGTCGATCTCGGCGGTGGCACCTCGGACTTCGTGGTCGCGCGGCTCTCGCCCGAACGCGCGCGGCAGGCCGACCGCGCCGGCGACATCCTGGGGCGCAGCGGCATCCATATCGGCGGCACCGACTTCGACCGGCGCCTGAGCATCGACAAGGTGATGCCGCATCTCGGCACCGGGGTGCGGCTGGGCGAGAAGCGGCTGCCGATGCCGCATTACCTGTTCCACGACCTCGCGACCTGGCACAAGATCCCTTTCCTCTACACCTCCGAGAACCTGCACTATCTACGCAGCATCGTGCTGACCGCCGACCGGCCGGAATTGCTGCGCCGCCTGATCGATGTGCTGGCGCACCGCAACGGCCATCGCATCGCCGGCGAGGTCGAGGCGGCCAAGATCGCGCTCTCGGATGCCGAGGCGGCGTCCTTCGCGCTGCCGCTTGATCCGCCGGTCACCGTCGATGTCGCACGCCGCGACATGGAGCGCGCGGTGCGTGACGACACCGGCCGGCTGATCGAGACCATCACGCGCTGCACCCGGGCCGCCGCCGTCAAGCCTGAGCAGATCCAATCGGTTTTTCTGACCGGCGGCTCGACCGGCATCCCGGCGGTGCGCGCACGCATCCTGGCGCATCTGCCGAACGCCAAGGCGGTGCCGGGCGACATGTTCGGCAGCGTCGGTACCGGCCTCGCGATCGACGCCCATCGCCGGTTCGGGTAACGCTATTCCTCCCATCGACGGCAGCCGGCCCCGCCGATACCATGCGGCCAAACAGGGGCGGGGGATCCGGTGACATTTGCCTGTGCGCTGACGTTCGATTTCGATGCCATGTCGGTCTGGCTAGGCTCCTACAAGAGTCGCAATCCGAGCGTAATCTCGCGCGGCGAGTTCGGCGCCGTCGCGGTGCCGCGGATCCTGGATATCCTGAAGCGCCACGGCGTGCCGGGCAGCTTCTGCGTGCCGGGTCATACGGCGCTGGCCTATCCCGCGCTGGTGAAGCGCATCCATGACGAGGGCCACGAGATCGCGCATCACGGCTGGGTGCATGAGAATCCCGCCGACTTCGACGAAGCCGGCGAACGCGCCAATCTCGATCATGGGTTGAAGGCGCTCAAAGACGTCGCCGGGGTGACACCCAGGGGCTACCGCTCGCCGGCCTGGGACTTCAGCGAGAACACCGTGAAGATCCTGCAGGATTACGGCTTCCTCTATGACTCCAGCCTGATGGGCAGCGACTTCACGCCCTATTACGCGCGGATCGGCGACAAGTTCGACGACAAGTCGCCCTATGTGTTCGGGCCGAACATCGACCTGGTCGAGCTCCCGGTGACCTGGATCCTCGATGACTTCCCGCATTTCGAATTTGCCGGCGACACCCAGGGCCTGGCCGCGCCCTCCAAGGTCGAGGAGATCTGGCGCGCCGAGTTCGACTACGGCCGAAAGAACGTGCCGGGCGGGCTCTTTAATCTCACCATGCACCCGCAGGTGATCGGCCGCGGCCACCGCCTGATGATGCTCGAACGCCTGATCGAGTATTTCAAGAGCCAGCCCGGCGTGACCTTCACCACCCTGGCCGGCTATGCCGCGCAATGGCGCAATGCCAATCCGCTGGAAGCCTGGCGCAATTCCGGCGCCATCCACGCCCAGCCGAGCCGGGACCGGGGCCACTGATGTCGTCCGCCTTCAACATCGTCGAAGCGGATATCGCCGCCCTCCGCCATGCATTGGAGCAGGGCATCGTCACCAGCGTGGAACTGGTCGCCGCCTATCTCAACCGCATTGCCTTCTATGATCGGTCCGGCATCCAGCTCAACGCCGTCCCGGTGCTGAACGCCGCGATGTTTGCGGAAGCCTTGGCCTCCGACCAGCGCCGCGCCGCCGGACAGGTGATCGGGCCGTTGGACGGCATTCCCTACACCGCCAAGGACAGCTACAAGGCGCGCGGCCTGACCGTGGCTTCCGGCTCGCCGGCCTTCGAGCATCTGCTGGCGGGCGACGATGCCTTCACCATCGCGCGGCTGCGCGCCGCGGGCGCCGTGCTGATCGGCCTCACCAACATGCCGCCGATGGCCAATGGCGGCATGGAGCGCGGCGTCTATGGCCGCGCCGAAAGCCCCTATAACGCGCACTTCCTCACCTCGGCCTTCTATTCCGGCTCGTCCAACGGCTCGGGCACCGCGACCGCGGCCAGCTTCGCGGCCTTCGGCCTCGGCGAGGAGACCTGGTCCTCCGGCCGGGCGCCGGCCTCCTGCAATGCGCTGGCGGCCTATACGCCGTCGCGCGGCGTCATCTCGATGCGCGGCAACTGGCCCCTGGTGCCGACGATGGATGTCGTGGTGCCGCATGCGCGCAGCATGGCGGATCTGTTCGAGATCCTGGACGCCATCGTTGCCGACGACCCCGAGCCGCGCGGCGATTTCTGGCGGATGCAGAAGGTGCTGGAGATCCCCGCCGCGACCGCGCATCGCCCGAAGCGCTACCGCGATCTCGCCGACCCCGCGGCCTTGCGCGGCCGCCGCCTCGGCGTGCCCAGGGCGTTCATCAACGCCGACCGCAACCCGGATTCATGGGAGCCGATCCAGACCCGCGACAGCGTCCTCGCCCAGTGGCGCCAGGCGCGCGCGGCCCTGGAGCGGCTCGGCGCGGAGGTCGTGGAGGTCGATTTCCCGGCGCTCACCGAATACGAGCGCGACGGCGTCGGCGGCGAGGCCCTGGTGCGAACCGGCGTGGTTCCGAAGGATTATCCGCATGCCGAGCTCTGGACCCTCTGCATGTTCGCCTGGGACGATTTTCTGAAAGCCAATGCCGATCCCGCGCTCGACGCGCTGGCCGATGTCGAGGGCAAGAAGATCTTTCCGCATCCGACCGGCGCCGTGCCGGACCCGATGCATGAGCGCAACATCGCGATCGACCTCAGCGAATACACGCGCCTCGCCAAGGAGCGGGGCATCACGCCGCTGGCTGAGATTCCCGATCTCGCCGCAGGCATCCGCGGGCTGGAGCGCTTCCGCCGGGAACGCTACGACGCCTGGCTCCAGGCGAACCGACTCGACGCGCTGGTTTTCCCGACCTTGGCGGATGTCGCGCCCGCCGATGCCGACACCAATCTCGTCTCGCAACGCATCGCCTGGCGCAACGGCACCTGGGTCGCCAACGGCAACCTGATCATCCGCCATCTCGGCATTCCGACGGTGACCGTGCCGATGGGCATTCTCGCCGATATCGGCATGCCGATCGGCCTCACCTTCGCCGCGCAGCCCTATGAGGACACCAAGCTGCTCGGCTACGCCTATGCCTTCGAGCAATCCGGCCCCTGGCGTGTAGCCCCGCCGCGAACGCCTCCGTTGCCCAGCGACGTCTTTCCCGCGCGCCCGGCAACGCCCCGGGCCGCGTCCGCCGGCACCAGCTTCGGCGCGACCGCGGTGGACCGGCCGGACGGCAGGGTCGAGATCCGCGTCGCCGGCGAAACCCAGGCGCCGCGGGTCCGGATCTTCGTCGACGGCGTGCCGCTGGAGGTCGCCCGCGACGGCATCCGCTTCACGGCAAGCTGCAGCTTACCCGCCCAGGCGAACCGCCCCCGCCACAGCGAATGGCGCGGGGCTTACGGCCATCTCGTCCTGATGGTCGCAGACGGCGGCGCGTCGCTGCCGATCGCCGACTATCGCGTTGTGGATGGGGTGGAATAGGGCCGTCGATATAATTCGCGGACGCCCTGTCGATTCTCCGCCCGGCCGCTCGACGTCTGGGGGAAGGGCAGGGCATTCGCCCGCCCGCGGCGCGCTGAGGAGACATCATGACCCAGTATCTGGTGGCCATTCATCACCCCGACGACTACGACCCGGCGGTTGCCGAGGATGCGCAGATGGACCGCGACATCGACGTCCTCAACGCGGCGATGGTCGCGGCCGGCGTCCGGGTCTTCGTCGGCGGGTTGCAGCCGGCCGGCCGGGCGCGGTCGCTACGCACCCAACCCGATGGTAAGCTGCATATCACCGACGGGCCCTATCTGGAAACCAAGGAGCATATCGGCGGTTTCTGGGTGCTGGAATGCGCCGGCCTGGACGAGGCGCTGGATTGGGGGCGCAAGGCCGCCATCGCCTGCCGCGCGCCGGTCGAGGTGCGCCCGTTTCACTGAGGAGTCCGGATCATGTGCCGCAACATCAAGACCTTGTTCAACTTCGAGCCGCCGGCGACCGAGGCGGAGATCCAGGCCTCGGCGCTGCAATTCGTCCGCAAGCTCTCGGGCTTCAACAAGCCCTCGCAGGCCAATGCCGAGGCCTTCGACCGCGCGGTGATCGAGGTCGGCGATGCGGCGCGCCGGCTGCTCGCTTCGCTGCACACCACCGCGCCAGCCCGCGACCGCGAGATAGAGGCGCAGAAGGCCCGCGAGCGCACGCGGCTGCGCTTCACCGCACCGACGGCCTAGTGAAGCTTCAGCCGCGGCCGCACCACCCGGTTCACATGGCCGATGACGATCAGGGTCATGCCCTTCAGCCAGCCGTGGATGCCGATCAGGTGCAGGCGGTAGAGCGAGAGATAGACCATCCGCGCCAGCCGGCCCTCGATCGCCATGCGGCCGCCGATGAGATTCCCCATGAGGCTGCCGACGGTCGAATAGCGGCTTAAGGATACCAGCGAACCCTTGTCGCGATAGACGAAGGCTTCCAGCGGACGGTTGCCGATCAGCGCCAGGATGTTGCAATAGGCGGTGACCGCCATCTGGTGCGCGGCCTGGGCGCGAGGCGGGACCGGCTTTTGTTCGCCTTCGGGCACGAAGAAGCAGCAATCGCCGATCGCGAAGATCCGGTCGTCGCGGGTGGTCTGCAGGGTCGGGCGCACCACCAGCTGGTTGCCGCGCGTGGTCTCCAGCCCGGCGATCTCCTTCAGGATCTCCGGCGCCCGCACGCCCGCGGCCCAGACCTTGAGGTCGGCCGGGATGGTCTCGCCGCCCTTGGTCTGCATCGCCTCCGCCGTCACCTCGACGATCGCGGTGCCGGTCAGCACCCGCACGCCCAAGGCCTCCAGCTCCTCATGCGCCGCCTGGGCGAGCTTTTCGGGCAAGGCGGGGAGGATGCGCGGCCCGGCCTCGATCAGGGTCACCTTCAGCCGGCTCTCGTCGAAGACTTCGAGCCCGTAATGCCGGAGGCCCGCGGCCGCGTTGTAGAGCTCGGCGGCCAGCTCGACGCCGGTCGCCCCGCCGCCGACGATCGCGATCTCGACCTTGGCATCGGCGTTGGGATTCTCGCTCAAGCTGCGCGAGACCCGCAGGCAGTGATTGAGCAGCCGCTGCCGGAAGCGATCGGCCTGGTCGCGGTCGTCGAGGAACAGGCAGAATTGCTTGGCGCCCGGCGTGCCGAAATCGTTGGAGATCGCCCCGATCGCGATCACCAGGTAGTCGTAGCGAATCCGATGCCGGCCGATCAGCTCGGTGCCGTCCTCATCGGGTACAGGCGCCACGATGACTTGGCGCGCCTCGCGGTCGATCCCTTCCAGGCTGCCGTAGAAATAGCGGTAGCGCCAGCGGTGCCCATGGCTGCGATAGCCGACCTCGTCGAGATTGGCGTCGAGCGAGCCCGCCGCCACTTCATGCAGCAGCGGCTTCCAGATATGGGTGCGGTTGCGCTCCAGCAGGATGACGTCGAAATCCTCGCGGCCGAGCTTCGCCCCCAGCCGCCGCACCAGCTCCAGCCCGCCGGCCCCGCCGCCGACAACCACGATCTGAGTCTTCAAGATGAACTCCGGATTCCACGTCTCGTCCAAGCTCTAGCACATCCGCCGGGGGCGCAAGACGAACCTGCCCATTCAAACCAAAGTCGGACGCGCGCGGCCAATGCCGCTGGCTTATGGAATCGATGGCTGCGCTTACAGCCCCACCCGCGGCACCAGCAGGCAGCGGAGCTCGCCGGTGCCGGGGCCGCCCGGGCCTTCGTTGCGGCAGATCCAGAAGTTGCCGTCGATGCTGTCGCGCAGCCGCGTGGTGATGCCTTCGACATGCTCGCCGGTCGCGACCACGGTCCAGCCGCGCCCTTCCTCGATCACCTCGCCGGGCGCCATCATTCGGCAGTCATGGGGGCCGCAGCAGCTCCGCGTCTTCGGATTCTGCTCGATCCAGGATGCATCGCCATGCGCCAGGGCCGGCGGCGGAGCCGCGGCAACGCAGGACGCCAGGACGATCAACGCAGAGCGCAGCCAGGCCTTCATCGCAAGCCTCCCGGTTACCCGCCATGATACAGGCGGCGACAGGATCGCGAAAGCCGCCGCAAATGCCGCCCCGCGCCTTGTGCGCAATGTCACTCCTGTGCCTTGTGCGCAATGTCACTTCTCTTTCAGGCGACGAGCGCGGCAGAATGATGGCAACGCCGTCCTTCTCCAAAGGGAGTCGCGCCATGAAATCCAGCTATCGCCAGCGTTCGATCGGCAACCGGAAGCTCAATCCGGAAACGCTGATGACCAGCTACGGCTACGATCCCTTCCTCTCGGAAGGCTCGGTCAAGCCACCCGTGTTTCTCACCTCGACCTTCGCCTTCCGCTCCGCCGAGGACGGCAAGGAATTCTTCGACTACGTCTCCGGCCGCAAGACACCGCCCAACGCGCAGGATGCGGGCCTGGTCTATTCGCGCTTCAACCACCCGAACCTGCAGATCGTCGAGGAGCGGCTCGCGGTGCTCGAAGGCGGCGAGGGCGCGCTGATGTTCGCCAGCGGCATGGCGGCGATCACCGCGGCGATCCTGGCCTTCGCGCGGCCCGGCGACACCATCCTGCACAGCCAGCCGCTCTACGGCGGCACCGAGACCCTGTTCGTCGGCACGCTGGCCCCCTTCGGCCTCAAGGCGGTCGGCTTCACCGATGGGCTGAGCGCCGGGGCGGTCGAGGCGGCGGTGGCGAAGACGGCGGGCAGCAACGTGCCGATCATCTATATCGAGACCCCGGCCAACCCGACCTGCGGCCTGGTCGATTTCGAGCTGATGGTGAAGGCCGCCGACGAGATCGCGAAGCGCCAGGGCACGCGGCCGCTGATCATCGTCGACAACACCATGCTGGGCCCGATCTTCCAGGCGCCGCTGCAACACGGCGCCGACATCGTGGTCTATTCACTGACCAAATATGTCGGCGGCCACAGCGACCTCGTGGCCGGCGGCGTCATCGGCCGGGCCAAGGATCTGGCGGCGATCAAGAAGATCCGCAGCGCCTTCGGCATGCAGCTCGACCCGCATTCGAGCTGGATGCTCGGCCGCTCGCTGGAGACCCTGCACCTCAGGATGGAGCGCGCCAGCCAGAGCGCCTCGAAGATCGCCCGCTGGCTGAAGGAGCATCCCAAGGTCGCCGAGGTGCATCACCCGGAGCTGATCGGGCGCGGCAACTACCAGGCGGTCTACAAAAGGACCTGCAAGGCCGGCGGCTCGACCTTCGCCTTCACCTTCAAGGAAGGCGGCGAGGCGGGCGCCTTCCGCTTCCTCAACGATCTCCACCTCTTCACGCTTGCGGTCAGTCTCGGCGGCTCGGAATCGCTGATCTCGCACCCGGCCTCGACCACGCATTCCGGCGTCGCCAAGGCGATCCGCGACAGCGTCGGCGTCACCGACGGCCTGGTGCGCGTCTCGGTCGGCCTGGAAAACGCCGACGACCTGATTGCCGACCTCGCGGAGGCCATGGAGAAGGTGTGACGCGGACCGGCCGTTGAGACTCGCCGTTCAGCTTTTCGCGCGACCATCACACCGGCATTTGTAGTCGACCCATCGGCGCCGTGACGGTCCTCACGGAAGGCGCCGATGCGGACTTTCCTCCCTTGCGGATCGCGAGCTTGCGGCGACTTGATGCACGCCTGGCTTGTAAACCCTGGAGGCGTGCGATGCATCGATCTCTGTCAGTGGCCTTTTCCAGCCTGTCCCATACGCTGCGCTGCCGGGTGGTTCCGGCCATGCTCTTCGGCGCGCTCGCCGCCGGGCCGGCCGCCGCCGATGGCTGGCCGGTGGCCCACGGCAATCCCGCCAACACCAGCTACCAGAATGTCGTGACCGCGCCGGCGACCGCGCCGCTCCGGGTGGTGGAGGGTCTCGGCACCTTCGCCGATGGGCTGAGCCCGATCGTCTCGAAAGAGGGCAACGTCTTCCTCGGCACCCAGGAAGGCAAGGTGATCGCGCTGCGCGCCGACGGCACCCGGTGGTGGGAGCACCCGTTGGAACCCGGCTGGGTGGTGCGCTCGACGCCCGCCGTCAACAGCCGCGGCGAACTCTTCGTGCTGGCCTCGCGGGTCATGAAGGATCATCGCGGCGAGATGGAGGTCACGCGCATCGAAAGCCGGCTGCTGGGCTTCGCCGACGGTGGTGCGCTGCTGTTCCAGGCGTCGGTGCCGCTGCGGGGCCGGGGCGGTGTTGCCACCGCGCCGTTGAACCTCGTGCGCGGTCCGGCCAACGAAGAGTTCATCGTGTTTCCGCTGCGCTATGCCTCCGAAGATGGTTATTTCCATGAGGTCCGCCTGATGGCCTTCAGCCGCTTCGGCGTGGTGGAGGGCGATGTGCGGGTCGGCAGCCTGGTCGGCAGCATCGGCAACGATCCCTGGTGGGGCGTTGACTTCCAGATCAACTTCGACCGCGATCCCGCCGAGCTTCCGCCCTTTCAGCCGCCGCTGCTCGGCGCCGCCGTCCCGCATGGCAGCGGGCTCGACTCCTCGATCGTGGTGGTCAACGACGGGATGGGGTCGGTGGCGCGCTATCGTTTCGGCGGGCGCTTCGCCGGCGGCTTCACCGAGATCGAGCGCTGGAAGCAGGGCGATCGGGATCCGGCAGTCTCGGCGCCGGTGGTCGCGCTCAACGGCGCCGTGCTGTTCGACCGGCCCAACGACGTGCTGATCCTGCAGACCGACGGCACGGACCAGCGCCGCAAGATCAGCCATTACACCGACGCCACGCCAGCGGTGCTGCCGAGCGGGCGCATCATCACCAACCGCCTGGACGAGGCGGGGGGTGCTGCCGGCCCCGCGCAGGCTGGCGGCCTTGTCTCCCCCACCGCCAGCCGCAACTACCTCTATTCCACGACCGAGGGATATCTCCAGACCTATCGGGTCGAGGACCTGGCGCTGGTGGAGAATTATGCCTGGCAGCATGGCGGACGCTGGCAGCCGGCGATCGGGCCGCTCGGCCATGTCTATGCGCTGACCTACAACAAGCTGCACATCTTCCCGCCGAACCCCAGCGTCGCCACCGGCACCAACATCGCCCCGGGCGGCGTCGCCGGCGCGACCACCGAGCCCGGCAGCGCCGGGGCCGGCGCACCGGTCATGCCGCAGCCGGGAACTTTCACCTTCAATCCGGCCATCCTCAACCAGCCGGGCGTCACGCCGCAGCCGTGACCGGCGGCGGAGGCTGAAGAGATGAGGGCGTCGCCGCCGATCCGGCTACGGGCGGGTGGCGGCGCCGCTCGCGCGCGGCGTCGGATTGAGTGCGATCAGGAAATGTTGGAGCATGGAGACCAGGTGGCCGCCGGCGCCCGATTGCAAGGTCACCACCGTTCCGCCCGCAGGCTCGACCGAGACCTTGATCGCGCTCTGACGCGACGGGCCCGCCTCTGAATCCGCCACCAGGATCTCGACCGCGGTGCTGCCGGCTGGACCACCCATGGCGGCCTGCATCTGCTTGGCAAAGCTCATCGCCTCGCCGAGAAACTTCGCGATCTCGTTGTCGTTGGCGCCGGCCGGCAGGCTGCCCGTTGCCCAGCCGCTCCCGGCATCGACCCGAAACGCCGCCGACAGCCCTTCGGCCATGAGCGAGCGCTCGAGGAAAGCAGGCTTGGCTTCGACCGGTGCAGCCGCGGGCTCCGGTACAACGGCGACGCTGCCGCGCGGCTGAGGGGCCGCCGTCGCGCTCCGGCGTGATCGCGCTGGGAGTTTGGTGGCACGCCCATGATCCAACGCCGCCGCCGCTCGTCCGCCATTCCGTGCCACTGCCGTCTCCCGCTTGCGCTGCGGCCCGTGATAAGAGCCCAGGCGACCAGCCTATGGCCGAAGTCTTGCGCAAACGTAAAAGCGTGCTGCGGCGCGAGAGGCCATTCCTATCCGCAATTGTCGAAAATTCGAAACTATTCGGCGTGCAGTTGGCATCGATGGGGGACGCGCATAATGAGATCAACCAATGATTGGGAAAGACTTGACGCATGCCCTTTCCGGATCTGCGCCGACTCCGTAAGATTACGGCGGCCCATTTGGAGGAATTCCGCGATCGACTGGTTGGTCATTATTATTGGAAGTGGCGCGGCAGCTGCAAAGCTCCGCAACGGGTGGTGGCTGTTCCTGATCGTCCCCACCCTGGCGCTCTTGGCGGCTCTGCTGGAGGGTGGAGTCCTGATCTATCGGTACGAAATCGATGCGGGCCGCATCGCATACGGTTCGCTGGTCTTTGCTTTCATCGGCACGATGGTCGGGGCTGTCGTCGCCGGAATTGTCCGATTGTGGCCATTCGGTCCGGCTTCTATCGACAGGGAAATGTTCAAGAGAAGCAGCGTCGTCGTGCCGATCGTCGCCATTGGCGGCGCTTGGTTCGCAGCGACTGCCTTCACCTGGGTCTGGCCGTCCGACTACGGGCCGGTCATCGGGCCGGCAGTGACGGTCTGGCTTCTATGTTGGTTTCTCGAAACTCGCCGGCGCCGGTACGTCGATGCCGATGGAAAGGATTATCGGTTCAAGCTGGCTATGGTGGGATTTGCCGCCGTGTTGGCGGTCGAGGCGCAATTCCAGCTCGCCGTCGAGAGTCAGACCTGCGGTCCCAATGGTTGCGGCGGCCGCTTCTTCCTCGGCCCGAATCCTTACCCGTTCTGGGATCGAGGCATTTTGGGATTCTTGCCGCAACCAAGCCCTGACTTGGTTCCGCGCCTGATTTACCTGCCGATGGTGCTGGCGGCGGTTATCTGTTGCGGCATCCTGCTCGTGCCGCGCTCACAACGCCTTCCGCGACGGCTCGCTCTCGCAATGGCGGCGTTGGCCGCCATAGCCGTAGCCTACGGAACCCCTACCTTTGAGTATCCGCAATGGTCGCACTATCCGCGGCCTACCCTGGGGCTTGGCCTATAGCGGATAGATCGACTGGGTGCGTCAGGTCATGCAGACCATTTGGAATTCTTGTCCCTGCATGAGACATCTAAAATCCTAGGGGAATTCTGCGCGAGACTCTGAGCCGACTTCCGCCGCCGATATGACCGCGCGGATCTTACACAACGGCGTCAGGGGAAATCGCAGAACGTGATATACTGTCGGCGCGGCATTACCCCGTCTTCGCCTCCGCGACGATCCAGTCCTTGAACAGCTTGATCTCCGGCCTCGCGTCGGCGCCGTGGGGGAAGACAAGGTAGTAGCCGAAGCCCGTCCTGAGGCGCGGCGCGCAGGGTGCCACCAGCTTGCCGTCCTTGATCAGGTCCGCGACCAGCGAGGCCTGGCCGAGGCCGATGCCCTGGCCTTCCTGCGCCGCGCGGAGCAGCAGGCTGGAATCGCCCATCACCGTGCCGCGGCGCTCGAGGTCGGCGAGGTCGCTCTCATCGATCAGGCCCGCGGCCTGCAGCCATTCCGTCCAGTCCGGCCAGGGCCTGGTCGCCTTCCAATCGAGACGCAGCAGATGATGATGCTTCAGGTCTTTCAAGTCCCCGAGCGGGTTCAGCTGGAGATAGCCCGGCGAGCAGACCGGGAAGATCTCGTCCTCGAACAGGTTGATCGATTCCAGGCCGGGATAGCGGCCATGGCCGAAGCGGATGCCGAGGTCGGCCTCGCCGCGCGCGATATCGACCAGCGCCTTGGCCGGGTCGAGCAGCACATCCTGCGCGCCGGGGAGCGTACGATACTGGGGCAGGCGCTTGATCAGCCAGTTCGCCGCGAAAGCCGGCTCGACGGTGAGGCGCATCCGCCGGAGCGGCGGCCTGAGGCGCATCCGCTCGACGCCCCGCTGCAGGAGCCGCAGCCCGCCGGTCAGGTAGTCGCGGCCCCGCAGCGCAGCTTCCGTCAGCACCAGCTGGTTGCCGCGGCGGGCGATCAGCTGCACGCCGAGATCGGCCTCCAGCGCCTTCACCTGCTGGCTGATGGCACCCGGTGTCACATGCAGCTCCACCGCCGCCCATTTAATGCTCTGCAGGCGCACCACGGATTCGAAGGCACGCAGCGTGCTCAAGGGCGGCATCCGCGTCGGGTGGGCGAGGATCGCCTTGTGGCTGGGGCCACGATCCGTCCGCTCCCTCGGCTGGTAGCTGCCGCGGGCCTTCTTAGTTCGCTGACCCCGACCGGACCCCGACAAGATCACTGCCTTTTCAAAAGCGGATTTAGTTTATCTAAATCCGGATCGCAGGACTTCTGCGCTGATTTCGCATCGAGAGCCGCCAAAATTACAGCTTATGGAACGCCGGACAAGGATTTTCAGTCCGGCGGCGGATTTAGCTGGAGGCTCAGATGCAAACCTTTCGCAACAGTTTCGAGTTGGAGATCCATGGCCGCAGCCTGGCCCTGGAGCTCAGCCATGCCGACGCCCGGCAGCTGCTGGATATCGGCCTGGTGCGGGCCGCGGACGGCTCGCTGCGGCTGGCCGAGGACCCGTCGCAGCCGGTCGGCCCGGGCCAGCCGCAGCGGCTGCTGGAGGCCGTCACGGGGCTGTTCCGCTGGCTGCGCCGGCTGCCGTTGCGGAGCCCGGATTGGCATCCGCATTTCTTCCTCCGCGAGTAACGCCGGAGAGGTCGGAAAAAGGCGTAAAAACGCGTTTCTTTTCAGTTGGTTATGGCACGCGATTCCGTCCCCGATTTGCTTGGTTTCAGGGGCGGAATCTGCTATCTTTTTTCGGTCGATTCCCCTGCCGCCCTGTGATGCCAGGGCCCAGCCATAACTCATTGATTTGAAAGCGTAACCCGCAAGTGTCCGACGCGCCTACGAACCCGCCCGCAGTGCCCCCCGGCAACCCGCCTTCCGACATCGCGCCGATCACGATCGAAGAGGAGATGAAACGCTCCTACCTCGACTACGCGATGAGCGTGATCGTCTCCCGTGCGCTGCCCGATGTGCGCGACGGGCTGAAGCCGGTGCACCGCCGGATCCTCTACGGCATGCGCGAGAGCGGCTTTGCCTCCAACAGCGGCTACAAGAAGTCGGCGCGCGCGGTCGGCGACGTCATGGGTAAGTATCACCCGCATGGCGACAGCGCGATCTACGACGCGCTGGTGCGCATGGCGCAGGATTTCTCCATGCGCGTGCCGCTGATCGACGGCCAGGGCAATTTCGGCTCGATGGACGGCGATCCGCCGGCGGCGATGCGCTACACGGAATCGCGCCTGAACAAGGTCGCGGAAAGCCTGCTCGAGGACATCGACAAGGAGACGGTCGACTTCCAGCCGAATTATGACGGCGCCTACATGGAGCCGTCGGTGCTGCCGGCCGGCTTCCCGAACCTGCTGGTCAACGGCGCCGGCGGCATCGCGGTCGGCATGGCGACCAACATCCCGACCCACAATCTGGGCGAGGTGATCGACGCCTGCTGCGCGCTGATCGACGATCCTTCGCTCAATATCGAAGGGGTGATGGCGCATATCCCCGGTCCGGATTTCCCGACCGGCGGCCTGATCCTCGGGCGCAACGGCATCAAGAGCGCCTATCTCAACGGCCGCGGCTCGATCACCAGGCGCGGCCGCGCGACGATCGAGGAGATCCGCAAGGACCGCGAGGCGATCGTCATCACCGAGGTGCCCTACCAGGTGAACAAGTCCCGCATGATCGAGCGCATGGCCGAATGCGTGCGCGAGAAGATCATCGAGGGCATCGCCGATCTTCGCGACGAGAGCGACCGCGACGGCGTCCGGGTCGTGGTCGAGCTGAAGCGCGACGCCATGGGCGACGTGGTCCTGAACCAGCTCTACCGCTTCACGCCGCTGCAGTCCTCGTTCAGCGTCAACATGCTGGCGCTGAACGGCGGCCGGCCGCAGGTGATGTCGATCCGCGACGTGCTGGTCGCCTTCCTGGAGTTCCGCGAGCAGGTCATCACCCGCCGCACCATCTTCGAGCTGGCCCAGGCCCGCAACAAGGCCCACACCATGCTGGGCCTGGCGCTCGCGGTCGCCAATATCGACGAGGTGATCGCGCTGATCCGCGCCGCGCCTAATCCCGATGTCGCGCGCGAGCAGCTGCTGGCGCGCGCCTGGCCGGCCTCGACCATCGTGCCGCTGGTGCGCCTGATCGACAATCCGGACTTCTCCGATGCGCCGGACACGACCTACAAGCTCTCGGAAGCGCAGGCCAAGGCGATCCTCGATCTCCGCCTGCAGCGCCTGACCGGGCTGGAGCGCGAGAAGCTGGCCGACGATCTGGGCGAGCTCGCCAAGCTGATCACCGATCACCTGGAGACCCTGGACGACCGGGTGAAGCGCCAGGCGATCATGCGCGCCGAGCTGGTCGCGATCAAAACCCAGTTCGACACCCCGCGCCGCACCACCATCCAGGACCTCGAGTTCGAGGAGGATGTCGAGGATCTGATCCAGCGCGAGGACATGGTCGTCACCGTGACCCATGGCGGCTATATCAAGCGCGTGCCGCTCTCGGCCTATCGCGCCCAGCGCCGCGGCGGCAAGGGCCGCGCCGGCATGGCGACGCGGGACGAGGATTTCGTCACCAAGGTCTTCGTCGCCAACACGCATGTGCCGATGCTGTTCTTCTCGACCCGCGGCATGGTCTACAAGTCCAAGGTCTGGCGCATGCCGGTCGGCAATCCCCAGGCGCGCGGCAAGGCGCTCATCAACCTGCTGCCGCTGGAAGAGGGCGAGACCATCTCGACCATCATGCCGCTGCCGGAGGACGAGAGCAGCTGGGCACAGCTCAACGTCATGTTCGCGACCTCGAGCGGCGACGTCCGCCGCAACGAGCTCTCGGATTTCGTCGATGTGAAGGCCAACGGCAAGATCGCGATGAAGCTGGCCGAGGGCGAGCGCCTGATCGGCGTCGCGGTCTGCACCGATGCCAACGACATCCTGCTCGCGGCCAAGAGCGGCAAGGCGATCCGCTTCCCGGTCGATGACGTTCGCGTCTTCGCCGGCCGCGCCTCGACCGGTGTCCGCGGCATCAAGCTGGACGGCGACGACGAGGTCGTCTCCATGTCGGTGCTGCATCACATCGACGTCGAGACCGAGGAACGCGACGCCTATCTGCGCTATGCGGCCGCCAAGCGCCGCAGCGTCGGCGAGGAAGTCGACGATGACAGCAACGGAGAAACCGGCGGCGAGGTGGGTGCTGACACCTCCAACGTCGCGCTCTCGATCGAGCGTATCGCCCAGCTCGAGGCGGCCGAGGAGTTCATCCTGACCGTCACCGAGAAGGGCTACGGCAAGCGTTCGTCGTCCTATGAGTATCGCACCGCGGGCCGCGGCGGGCAGGGCATCGCCAATATCGAGGTCTCCAGCCGCAACGGCAACGTGACCTCGTCCTTCCCGGTCGAGGAGAGCGACCAGATCATGCTGGTGACCGATGCCGGCAAGCTGATCCGCACCGAGGTCCACGACATCCGCATTGCCCGGCGGCAGACGCAAGGCGTCACCATCTTCAAGGTCGCCGACGACGAGCGCGTGGTTGCGGTCGCTCATCTCTCCGGCATGGCGGAGGAGGGTGAGGACGATAACGGGGGCGGCGAGAACGGCAGCGGCGACGAGTCAGAGTCCGGGGGAGAGGGCAATGGCGGCAAGTGACCGCATCGGGGTCTATCCGGGCACGTTCGACCCGATCACCAACGGCCATCTCGACATTATCCGGCGCGCCAGCCGGGTGGTCGATCGGCTGATCGTCGCGGTCTCGACCAATGCTGGGAAAGGCCCGCTGTTCTCGATCGAGGAGCGGGTCGGGCTGGTGAAGGAAGAGATCAAGGATCCGCAGAACGGCTTGAACGGCGGCAACGTCCAGGTGGTGCCGTTCGACAACCTGCTGATCCAGTTCGCGGCCAGCGTGAAAGCGACCTTCATCATCCGTGGCCTGCGGGCGGTCTCCGACTTCGAATACGAGTTCCAGATGGCCGGCATGAACGCGCGGCTGGACCCGGCGATCGAGACCGTGTTTCTCATGGCCTCGGAGCGCCACCAGTTCATCTCCTCCCGCTTCGTCAAGGAAATCGGGAAATTGGGCGGCGAAATCAGCCAATTCGTCTCGCCCCGGGTGGTCCAGACCCTGAAACGCAAGTTCGCCGAGACCCAGGATTGAGGCGGGGGACTAAAGGCTTGCTTTTTGGCCCGGTATTTGGGATTTCAACGCCCGCGAATGGGCCGGTAGCTCAGTGGTAGAGCAACTGACTTTTAATCAGTAGGTCGCGGGTTCGAACCCCGCCCGGCTCACCAACGCGGCAGCAGATGCGCGACAGGTTCTTTCCGTGACCGACAAGGACAAGACTGTCCCGATCAAGGTGCCGCAGTTCCCACCGCCGCATCTCGTGCTGTGGGGCCTTGCAGACGGATGGCCGATCACGCGCTTGCGCCGCGCTTATCGCGCCGCCTGGCAGCGCCGGTTCGGCCCGCATGATTTTCTGCGAACGGCGGTCGGCTGGCTGCTCTGGCCGTTCATCAGCCTGGGCTTCGCGGTGCGGACGGGTCAGCGCCTCGGCGGACCGATCGCGCGCAGCGGCGGGCCGGGTGTCGCGCGGCAGATCTTGGAGCAGGCCTGGATCTCGCTCTGGCATCGCATCTCGCCGCGCTACTACTACATCTTCGAGCTGCACCGGCCGGCGTTGCGGTGGCGCGCGGCCGAGTATCTGACCCGGGTCGAGACCAAGAGCGGGATCTACCGGGCGCTGAAGCAGCGCGGCGACCGGTCGAGCTTCGTGCGCATCAACGACAAGCTTTCCTTCGCTTTCTTCTACGGGCGGAACGGGTTGCGCGTGGCCCCGGTCTTCGCGGCTTTTCGTGCCGGGCTTCGCGTCGGCAATGCCGGCGACGGCCGGCTGCCGGAAGGCCAGGATCTGTTCGTGAAGAAGATCGAGGGGCGGGGCGGGATCGGCGCCGAGCTTTGGCTGGCCCAGGCGCATGGCCGCTATCGCAATACCGCCGGCGAAGAATGCACGCGCGAGGACCTGGTCAGCCGCGTGCTCGGGTATTCGAAGCAGGCCGACTACCTGATCCAGGCCCGGCTGGTGAACCACCCGGATCTCACCGACCTGACGCCGGGCGCGCTCTCGACCGTGCGGCTGCTGACCATCTTGAACGAGCAGGGCGAGCCGGAAGCCGTCAACGCCGCTTTTCGCATGGCGATCAGCGAGACTTCAGCGGTCGACAACTTCCACGCCGGCGGTATCGCCGCGGCGGTTGACATGGCGACGGGCGCGCTCGGTGCTGCGACCGGCCTCGGGCTCGGCGGCGATTTCGGCTGGCATGAGACGCATCCCCTGACCGGCGGCCGGATCCGTGGCCGCGTGCTGCCGTATTGGCCGGAGGCGGTGGCGCTGGCGATCGCCGCGCATCGCCTGGTGGCACCCCGGGTCATGGTCGGCTGGGATATTGGTTTCCTCCCCGATGGCCCCTGCCTGATCGAAGGCAACACCGGCCCCGACGCCGACATCCACCAGCGCACCGAATTGCGGCCGCTCGGCAACGCGCGCTACGGCGAGCTGCTGGCCTATCACATGGAGCGGCGGCTCGGCCTACGTGGCTGAAGGCTGGTCGCGGCCGCAGAGCAGGATCGCGCGCTCGGCCCGGTGCCAGTTGTCGCGGGCGTAGTCTGGGAAGACGCCGCTGGTGACCCGGTTCGGCCAATAGAGCTGGCCGTCGTAGAAGGTGATCGCCGATCCGCCCGAGGCGATCGGCTCGACCGTCACGAAACCCAGCATGTCGCCGCGGGCGGCATGGATGGTGATCTCGCTGGAGCCCGGGGTGTTGCCATGCTCGACCACCGGCACGGCGTCCTGGAACTCTTTGCCGAGGTTGTTGGCGATGCAGGGCGTCACCTGCGCGGAAGTGCCGGGCAGCTTCATCCCGATCGGGTCGTTGGATACCCAGGCGCAGCCCGCAAGGGACTGAATTAGCAGCATAATAACGGATAAGCCGAATGGCCGTCGCATGGCCGGTCTCCCGCGGTCGAATATCGTTCGACCGATCTATGCAAGTTTCCGGCCAGCCTAGGCCGCGGCTGGCTTCGGCGCCCGCTGCGGCAAGGCGAGGTGCCCGGACTTGATCCAGACCTTGGTGCCACGCGGACCGGCCTGCGCTTGGAGGCGCCCGCCGGGGGGCAAGCGGAGCCAGGATTGCGGGCTGAAGCGCTCTTCGGCTTCCATGAAGTCTCCCTCGAGCACCAGCACCTCGATGCCGCCGGGAAGATCGAGTGCGACATCCGCGTCCGGCGCCCACTGTTCCAGGCGCACATCTTCCCGCGCATCATGGAACAGCGGCAGGACCTCGACGCCCGCACGTCCGGGCGCCGGCACAAAGCTGCGCTTGTCGGTGTCGATCCGGACTTCGGTCCGGTCGTCGGCATCGAACTGCCAGAGCTTCACGAAGATGGTGCAGCCCGGCGCCGAGCCGGGCTTGTGGCGCGTGGTCGGCGGGTTGCGGACATAGGAGCCCGGCGGATAGTCGCCATGCTCGTCCTGGAACACGCCCTCCAGCACCAGGAACTCCTCGCCGCCGCCATGGGTGTGTGGCGAGAAATGGCTGTTCGGCGCATAACGCACGATCGAGGTGGCGCGGGCTACCTCCGCGCCGATGCGGTCGAGCATGCGGCGCTCGACGCCGGCGATCGGTGAGGGAATCCAGGGCAGCGATGCCGCGTGAACGGCGGAGCGTTGCGAGAAGTCGGCGTTCAGTTCCAAGGGCAGGCTCCCGCCGGTTCGGTCGGCTTCATGTTGGCCGAACCGGCGGGGGATTCAAGTCTCGGGTCAGCCGCCGAAACTAAAGCATGAGACCGCCTTGCCGCCGAGCAGGTCACGGAAGCTGCGCCGCCCTGAATCGCTGCCGGCCGCACCCGCGGCAACCATCAGCGGGATGAGGTGGTCCTCGCGCGGATGGCAGGCCCGGCCACCCGGCGCCTTGGACCATTCGGTGAGGCGGGCGTTTCGCGTTTCCGCGTCAGCGGTGGTGACGGTTTCGTTGAGCCAGTCATCGAAAGCCAGCGACGCCTCGGCGCTGCGCCCGCTGAAGAACTCACGCAGGTTGTGATAGGAACTGCCGCTGCCGATGATCAGCACCCCTTCATCGCGGAGGGGTTCGAGCGCTTGTCCGAGGGCGATATGCGCGGCCGGGTCGAGGTCGTGGCGCATCGAGAGCATCACCACCGGGATCTCGGCCTTGGGATCGATGATCAGCTGCGGCACGAAGACGCCGTGGTCGAAGCCACGGGTCCCGTCGGTACCGCAGTCGATGTTCGCCGTCTGCAGCAAGCCGCGCACGCGCTCCGCCAAGTCCGGCGCACCGGGCGCGGGATAGCTCAAGTGGTAGGTATGCTCCGGGAAGCCGTAGTAGTCGAACAGCATGCCGGGCTTCGGATTGGTGCTGACCGTCGGCCGGTCCTCCTCCCAATGGCCGGAGACCACCAGGATCGCCTTCGGGCGTTCCGGCAGGCCGGCGATCAGGCCGGTGAGATAGGCCCGCAGCTTGTCGAAGGCATGCGCCCCGAAGGGCGGCCCGAACTCCATCCAGAAGCAGGGGCCGCCGCCATGGGTGATGTAGAGGCTGGGAAGCCGCGCCATCAAATGGCCTGCGTCGCCGTGCGCGGCGTCTTGGCGAAGGGCAAGCCGGGCTTCAGCGCCAGCGCGCCGTCGCCGGTCAGCGCCAGCGCCACCTGGGCCGCGATCCAGAAGGCGAGGTATTCCCAGCCGCCATTCGGGTTGCTGAAAAAGAAGCCGTTGCCGAGATGCGCGGTGAACAGGGCGCCGAGCAGCACCGGCACCATGGCCAGCGCGACCAGGCGCGGCCAGAGGCCGAGAATCAGCGCCGCACCGCCGAGGACTTCCCAGACGATGGTGATGTAGGCCAGCGCCGGCGGCAGGCCGATCGAACCGAAGAACTGCGCGGTGCCGGCCGGGGTGAAGACGAAGATCTTCAGGCCGGCATGGGCCAGGAACAACGCGCCCAAGGTGAGGCGGAGCAGCAGGGCGGCATAAGGGGCGGTCTTGGTGTCGATCATGGTTCTCCTCGCGGGGATGCTTGGGGTCAGGGGTGCAGAGCCGCAAACTGGCCCCAGAGATGCCGCTTCGCCGCTTCTAATCAAATAGATATAGTTTCGAATATCTCATTCAGATAATCTGAATATATGGATTCTCTCTCCCTGGATCAGTTCGCAGTCTTCGCCACTGTCGTGGCCGAGGGCAGCTTCGCCGCGGCGGCACGGCGCATGAACCGGGCGCAGTCGGCGATCACCTATGCGATCCAGAAGCTGGAGGAGCAGAGCGGCGTCCTGCTGTTCGACCGCTCGGCCTATCGGCCGGAGCTGACCGAGGCCGGCCGGGCGCTGCTGCCTCGGGCCCGCCGGATCCTCGACGACGTCGATGACTTCCGGCTGCAGGCGGCCGGCGTTACCCAGGGCGTCGAAGCCGAGCTTTCGCTGGTGGTGGATGCGTTTGCGCCGGACTCGCTCGGTTGCACGCTCAAGGCGTTTCGCGAAGCCTTTCCGCTGGTGACCTTGCGGGTCACGGTCGAGTTCTTCCAGGCGACCCGGAATGCCTTGCTGGATGGCACCGTCGATCTCGCACTGATGACAGCCTCGACCCCGCTACCGGCCGAGATCGAGCGGCGGCAATGCGCTGAGATCGAGTTGGTCGCCGTCGCGGCGGCGGATCATCCGCTGGCGAAGGTCAAGGGGCCGTTCGCGCCGGAACTGCTGCGCGATCACCTGCAGCTGGTTTTGAGCTCGCGGACCGAGGTGCTCGATCGGCGCGACTACGGGGTCCACGCGGTGCGGCATTGGCGCATCGCCGACATGAACCTGCGCCACAAACTGCTGCTGGCCGGGGTCGGCTGGTGCAGTATGCCACGCGCCCTGGTCGCCGGTGACATCGCCGCCGGGCGGCTGGTGGAGCTCAAGCCTCTGCGCTGGGAGGGCTCCGACCGGATGCCGCGCTTCCCGCTGGTGATCGCGCATCGCCGCGACAAGGCGCTGGGACCGGCGGCCCGCTGGCTGGTCGAGCGCCTCGCCGCGGGCGAGGCTCAGTCTACTCGGTCTCGGCGAAAGCCTGCTCGAGCACCTGCATCAGGTGGTCGGCGTTCGCGCGGCTGAAGATCAGGCCCGGCCGCAGCTTGATCACGTTGTCATAAGGGCCATCGGTGCCCATGAGGACGCCGAGATCGCGGGCGCGTTCGACCACCCGGCCGGCACGCTCGGTCGCGGGCGCTTTGCTCTGGTGGTCGGTCACGAGATCGAGGCCGAGCATCAGCCCGATGCCACGCACGTCGCCGATCACGCTGTATTTCTGCTGCAGTGCGCGCATGCGTGACAGCAATTCCGCGCCGATCGCGGTCGCGTTGCGCAGCAGATTGTCGCGCGCAATGATCTCCAGCACCTTGAGGCCGACTGCCGCCGAGACCGGATTCCCGCCGAAGGTGTTGAAGTATTCCATGCCGTTGGCGAAGCTCGCCGCGATCTCCTCGGCGGTGACCACCGCCGCCATCGGGTGGCCGTTCCCGATCGGCTTGCCCATGGTGACGATGTCGGGGGCGACGCCCTGGGTCTCGAAGGCCCAGAGATGGCTGCCGACCCGGCCGAAGCCGACCTGCACCTCGTCGGCGATGACCACACCGCCGGCGCCGCGCGCAGCAGCGTAGGCGGCTTCGAGATAGCCGTCGGGCAGCACGACCTGCCCGGCCGAACTCGGAAAGGATTCCGCGATGAAGGCGCGGAGGCCGCGGCCCTGCTGTGCGAGCGATGCCGCGATCTCCGCTATCGGCTGCGCATAGCGCCGGCCGATCTCCGCCTTCGGCCAGTCGGCCGGCGCGCGGTAGGCGTCGGGCAACGGCGCTTCCCAGGTGGTGTCGGGCCGGCCCAGCCCGCCCTTGCGCTTGTATTTGTAGGGGCTGATCTCGATCAGCGCCTGGGTATTGCCGTGATAGGCCCAGTCCAGGGTGATGATGTCCCGCGCCTTGGTATGCGCCCGGGCCATGCGCAAGGCGAGCTCGTTGGCCTCGCTGCCGGAACAGCAGAAGGCGGCGACCTTCAGGTTCTTCGGCAAGGTCGCGGTCAGCGCCTCGGCATAGGCGATGACATTGTCGTGCAGATAGCGGGTGTTGGTGTTGAGGATGGCTGCCTGCCGCGCGGCGGCCTCCACGATCTCCGGGTTGGAATGCCCGAGCTGGGCCACGTTGTTGTAGCAGTCGAGATAGGCGCGGCCGGTCTCGTCGATCAGATAGACGCCCTCGCCACGCACGATCTTCAACGGCTTCTGGTAGGAGATGCTGAGGTTGCGGATCAGCTTGCCCTTGCGCTGGACCAGCAGCTCATCCTTGCTGCGGCCGGCATGCCGCAGGGTTTCCGGCGGCAACCCGACGAACTGAGCCGGGTCCGGGAACAGCTCGCGCCAGAGCTCGAGGTAATCCTTCTCGCCGGCGCCGATCACATCCGCGGCCTTCGGTTCCCCGTAAGTGACCAGCTGGATATGGACATGCGGCTGCCAGTTGCCATTCTCGCTGGGCTTGCCGAACGCCCCGAGGACATCGCCGGCCTTGAGCTTTTCGCCGAGCTTGCGATCCTGCACCGTCTGGGCCGAAAGGTGGCCCCAGAGGCTGTAGAAGACATGGCCGTCCGGTTCGTGCTTCAGCAGGACGGCATGGCCGTAGTCGAGGGGAACATCGGTCTCGAACAGATCGACGACGGTGCCGTCGAGCGGCGTGCGCACTTTCGTGCCGGCCGGCGCGAAGAGATCGAGGCCGAGATGCAGCTTGCGCCGGAGGTTCGGCGCGAACACCGATTTGAAGGCATCGGAGGAATAGACCGGCCGCTCCTCGCCCCAGGCGCCGATCCCGAGGATCACGCCTTCCTGTGCGGCAATGGCATCCCAGAGACGCTCGGCCTGGTCCGGTCGGCGTGCAGCGGAGGCCTTGGCGATCGGATGGTCGGGATCTCCGAAGGGCACGATGCCCTTGGCGTAGAGCGCCGTCGGCTGATCCAGCACCGGCTTCAGGGTTGCGTGGTGCTCGGCGAGCCAGCGCACCACGCCGCTTGCGCCGGGCGCCGCTTCGAAGCCACAGGCATGCCGCAGCATGCCCGTCGCAAGCGCCGGGTCCATAACGCGCATCCGCTCCAGCATCGCCCAGGCCGGGGCTTCGCTGATGTTGAGATAGGCATTGTCCTTGACCCGGTCGCGGCGCGAGGCGGAGAGGGTGACGCTGGTGACCAGGCGCATCGCCATCAGGTCGAACAGCAGGTCGAGCTCCTCGGCGAGGAGCGGATGGACGCGGTGATAGCCCGCGGCGATGGTGCCGGCGACCTCGATCGGCGCCGGCTGGTCGAGGATCGCATAGGCGCCGGCGACCGCGAGCTCGCCGATCGTCGCGGAATGGATCGCGTCGCCAAAATCAATCAGGCCGACGATCTTCTGCCCAATGGGGCCATCCACCAGCAGGTTGTTGTCATTGGCGTCGCCGTGGATGACCTGCGCGCGCAGGCGCGCCAGCCGCGGCGCCACTTTGGCCTCGAAACGCTCGAGGAAGTAATCGACCAGGGTGCGCTGCTTCGGCTCGATGAGAAAGTCGAGCCGCCCGCGCGAGCGGCCGGCCTGCTTGATGTCCCAGTCGAAATCGCGATGGGCGCCGGGGTGGCCGAAGCTCTGCAGCGCGCGATCCAGTCGCCCCAGGCATTCGCCGAGGCTGGCATGGAGCGCCGCCGTCCGCTGGCTGCCGGAATAGAGCTGGCCGGGCAGCCAGCTCACCAGCCGCACGAAATGCTCGGCGCCACCGCGTATGCCGGTCCGGCCGAGATCCTCGCCGGCGAGGGTTGGGCGCAGATGCGGCAAAGGCAGATCGGGATCGGCGGTCTGGATGTGGCGGAGCAGGGCGGCCTGGAAGGCCAGCGCCTGGTGATCCTCGGCCGCGTTGGCGATCTTCAGCACCCAGCTGGTGCCATTCGCCTCGGTCAGCCGGAAGTTCTGGTCGCGCTCGCTGTCGAGCGGCGCGAGCTTGCCGGAAAGGCCGTAGAGCGTATCGGCGATGCCGGCCACTTCGGCGGCAGAGAATTGCGGCGGCAGCGTGGTCAGGACCGACATGGAACACTCGCTGTGGGACTGGGGAATCATTGACCCGGAGCCCAATTTGCGGAGGATGGGGGCCGCAACACAACCGCCCTTTTGGCTCCCCATTCCGCCACTTTGACCGGCCC
The DNA here is from genome assembly GCF_041905885.1 of Dongia sp. Lineage (NCBI taxonomy): Bacteria > Pseudomonadati > Pseudomonadota > Alphaproteobacteria > Rhodospirillales > Dongiaceae > Dongia > Dongia sp. Next base: position 60,773 of record NZ_JAYRKD010000034.1, read on the forward strand.
AGCCGCCTGATGCGCCCAATCGACGAAAAGGACCGGCAGATCCTCGACTTGCTGCGGGCGGATGCGCGCCTGCCGCTGAAGACCCTGGCCGCCAAGGTGGGGCTGGCGCGCTCGACCTTGCGGGACCGGTTGTCGAAGCTGGAGGCCGACGGCATCATCCGCGGCTACCGCGCCGAGATCGTCGAGGGCGGGCCGGCGGTGTCCGTCTATCTGTTCGTGCGGTTGAAGACCACGCCGGCGCCCGGCTTCATTGCCCTGCTGCGGCGGATCGCCGAGGTGCGGTCCTGCACCTCGCTGACCGGCGACATCGACCTGCTGGTCGAGCTCTCGGCTGCCAGCACCGAACGCATCAATGCGTTGCGCGACCGGGTCTCTTCCCATGAGGCGGTGGCCGATCTCACCACCTCGATCGTGCTCAATCGGGATATCTGAGCGGCCGCGATATCTGAACGCGACCTACGTCCCGACCTTCTCGATGTCGAAGGGGACCGTCTGGTAGATCTCGTTGATCCAGTTCGAGATGAAGAGATGCCCATGCGGGCGCCAGCGGTTGAGCGGCGTCTGGCTGGGATCGTCGTTCGGGAAGTAGTTGTGCGGCAGCTTGATCGGCACGTTGGCGGCGACGTCGCGAGAATACTCGTCGCCGAGCGAGTTCCCGTCGTATTCCATATGGTCGAGCACATAGAGACGGCGCGTGCCCTTGGTCTGGGCGATGCACACACCTTTGCTTTCCGAATAGGCCAGCACGTCCACGTCCGGGCAGGCCGCCACGTCGGCGGTGCGGATTTCCGCCCAGCGTGAGATCGGAATCTGGAATTCGTCGGAGAAACCGATCATGAAGGGCGAGGAGGTCTTGGTGATCTTCTGGCGATAGACTCCGAAAGCCTTCTCCGGCAGCTGGTGCTTCTGAATCTTGTGGAAATGATAAAGCGCGGCCATGCCCGCCCAGCAGACATTGACCGTCGAATGGACGTTGGTCTCGGTCCAGTCGAAGATCTGCTGCATCTCCGACCAATAGGTCACATCCTCATAGGGGATATGCTCGATCGGCGTGCCGGTGATCAGCAGGCCGTCGAACTTCCGCTGCTTCACGGCTTCCCAGGGCTGATAGAAGTTCAGCAGATGCTCTTCCGCCGTGTTCTTGGAGGTGTGGTTGCCGATCCGGATCAGTGAAAGCTCGACCTGCAGCGGGGTCGCGCCTAGCAGCCGCGCGAACTGCAGCTCGGTCTTGATCTTGTTCGGCATCAGGTTGAGCAGGCCAATCTGCATCGGGCGGATGTCCTGACGCACGGCCACGGTCTCGGTCATGAGACGAACGCCCTCGTTGACGAGGGTCTGGAAGGCGGGGAGCTTGTCTGGAATCTTGATCGGCATCTGCGTTCACCCAAAGAGCGGTCATCTGACTCGCCTCGGGGTCCGCAGCCTTGGAAATCTCTGATGGGGATTCCGCAGGCGGCCCTTTAGCGAGTTGTTTAACGTGGCTGCAAGCCGGCCGGCCAAATCACCACGGAATATCTTCCATTTAGCCCAACGGGCGCCAAAGCGCCAGTGACAAAAATCACCCTAAGGCCCTGCGAAAGGTCAGGTTTATGCGTTTTTCCCCCAACAGCGGATGGTTGCCGTCCTTGAGGGTGGCGACGCCGTGGAAAGTGAGGCGGGATGGACCACCCCAGACCGCGACATCGCCGTGGACCAGGGGGTATTTGGCGGTCGGATCCCCGCGCTTCGCCCCGCCGAACAGGAAGGTGGCGGGCAGGCCGAGCGAGACCGAGACGATCGGCTGGCTCATGTCCAGCTCGTCCTGGTCCTGGTGCAGGGAGAGCTTGGTGCCGGGTTCATAACGGTTGATCAGGCAGGAATCCGGCTGGAAGTCCCGGTAGCCGGCCTCTGCCGCGGCTTCGGCGGCAAGGCTCTGGAAGCAGATCGGCATCGGCGGCCAGGGCCTGCCGGTCGTGGGGTCGGTCGGGCTGTAGCGATAGCCCTTGCGGTCGGTCACCCAACCGACGCTGCCGCAGGTCGTCATCGCCACCGACATCGTGTAGCCGCCGGGCGTCATCATGTGGCGAAACGGCGCTTCCGCGGCGACGGCCTCGATCGCCGCCAGCAACGCCGTCTCGCGGGGCAAGGCGAAGCCGCGGAGCAGCACGGCACCCGCCGCCATCGTCTCGCGCCGCTCGGCGAAAAGATCCGGCATCATGCCGCGGCGCTCGCATGCAGCACCGGGCGATAACCGGCGCGCAAGGCGGCGAGGGTCGAGGGCGGCGTCAGCATGCCTTCGGCCCGCGGCGATTTGTCGATGGATTCATACCCGAACGGCGTCCAGCGTAGCGGACGTCCCTGCACGATCAGGCAGGCCGCATCGCCGGCGGTGATCATCGTCCCGTCCGGCAATCGCGCGATCGGGCCGGGTATCGGGTGGATGCGTTTCTTGCGTTGCTGCAGGCGTTCGCGGTGCAGGATGGCGTCCAGCTCCGGTGCGGCGAGAACGGGGCCGCCGTTGCCCTCGGCCCAGGCGGCACGAAAGGCCTCGATGCGATCGCGGCTGCAGTAGAAGCAGGGCCGATGGCCGGCGGCGAGCGCGGTCGCCTCGTCGAGGAAGAACAGCTCGGTCCAGCTTCGCCGCGCCATCGGCACGCGGTGGAGCTGCTTGTACTTCAGCTGGCAGATCAGCCAGCATTTGAGGCTCCAACGCTTCTTCAGCAAGCTCCGGGTCTCCGGGTCATGGATGATCCCGCGGTTGCCGGTGAACATCCCGCGGGCCGGGGTCGCGATGATCTCGCCGAAAGGGGTGACGCGATTCTGAAGCGGCATGACGATACGGGCCCGGCCGAACTGAAAAGGCGAACCTAGCCGGAGGGATGCTCTAATATCCATCCGGATCATGCTGATGGGAGCGGGTGATGTTCGCGGTGGTATTCGAGGTCCAGCCGAGATCCGACAAGTGGGACGACTATCTGGGCCTGGCCCAGCTGCTGAAGCCGGAGCTGCAGGCGATCGACGGATTCATCGATGTGACGCGCTATCACAGCCTGGCGCGGCCGGGCTGGCTGCTGTCGCTGTCGATCTGGCGCGATGAGAAGGCACTGGTGCGCTGGCGCACCCAGGCCAAGCACCATGGGGCCCAGGAGCGCGGACGCTCGGAGATCTTCGGCGACTATCACCTGCGGGTCGGCCAGATCACGCGCGATACAGCCGAGGCGGATCTGCCGGAGCAGCGGCTCGACGAAACCGCGGTGGGTGCGGGCACGACCGTCACGCTCGTCAGCGGCAAGCGGCCGCCGGAATGGGTGAAACAGAACGGTGCGCAGGCGGTCGCTGCGGATCTGGGCCTGAAGCCGGAAGCCGCGGGCCTGGTGGCCTGGGACGTGTTCGACGCGGTGCTGGCGCCGGGCGAGGTGATCCTGTTGCTGAGCTGGCGTGACCAGGCCGCGGCGGAAGCGTTCGAGGCGGCCCGCTCGGGTCCTGATGCCGGGTGGCTGCGACGGGTGCGGATCGTGCGCGACTACGGCATGTTCGATCGCCGGGAAGCGCCGCAATACTATCCCGACGCGGCGCGCCGCTAGGCGGCGTTGAGGCCCTCGCCGAGCGCCGCGGCGAAGCGTCGTGCGATCGATCCGTCGGAGTCGAGCTTCGGGTTGAAGATGGTGATGTCCATGCCCAGCGCCTTGCCGCTGGCCAGCGCGGTGCGCAGGATCGTCGTCAGCTCGTCCCATTGCAGCCCGCCCGGCATGCGGTAATCGACCGCCGGCATGATGGCATCGTCGAGCACATCGGCATCGAGGTGAATCCAGAAGCCGTCGAGCTGCGGCCCGATCAGGCGGTCGAGCGCCCGCCGCGCCGTCGCGGCGGCCCCGCATTCGCGCAAGGCATGGAGATTGATGATGCCGATGCCGCTGTCCTCGACCCGCTGGCTGCCATGGCTCTCGGCATCGCTGCTGTCGCGATGCGCCAGCAGGGTGACGTCCTCATCGCGGACCAGCGGCGAACGGCCTTCTAGATCGGTGACCAGCTCCGGCCCGCGCCCGGTGACCAGGGCGAGATCCATGGACGCCGCCTCGCCGTTGGGCTCCGCCTCGGGCTGATAGAAATCAGCGTGGCCATCGAGGAACAGCAGGCCGGCGCGACCCCGGCGCCGGTTCGCCAAGGTGCAGCCGAGCAGGATCGAGCAGTCGCCGCCCAGCACCACCGGAAACTCGCCGGCAGCGAGCAGCGGCTCCAGCCGGTCGGCCAGATTGACGGCATATTGCGCCAGGCCTTGGGGATTGAGCAGCTTGGTCTCAGGGTCGCGCCGCGCGTCATAGGGCGGGGGTTCGACTCGGCCGTCGTGACGCGCCTGGAGGTGTTCCGCCAGGCCCGCGCCGAGCAAGGCGGCGGGCAAGGTCTCAACGCCTTTCGGAAACAACCCGAGTACTGAAGGCGCTTCGACGATGGCGAAACGGGTCATGCATGATTCTCCCTGACTGCAGAAGAGATAGGAAGAGGTCACGCCGACTGCAATGTTCCTGACTTACGATTTGGCGGTCTTGTGCTCTTCGCGGGCCGCTTCCCAGACTTCGCGCGCCGCATCGGCGTTCAACAAGGCAACGCCGATCCCGACCAGGAGATCCGGCCAGATCGACGGCCAGATGTAAGCGGTCACCAGTCCTGCGCCGATGATGGCGAGATTGGCGTAGGCATCGTTGCGCGCCGAGAGGAAGGCGGCGCGGGTCAGGCTGCCGCTGTGCTCGCGGAACCGGGCCAGGATGACGGCGCAGGTGAGGTTCACCACCAGCGCGCCGAGGCCGGTCAGGCTCAAAGAAACCGGATCCGGCGGCGCCGGGTTGAGGAGCTTCTCGACACCGGTCCAGACCGTGGCCGCGGCCGGCACCAGCAGGAGGCCGGCCAGCAGCATGCCGAGCCGGGCGCGTGCCTGCAGTGACCAGGCGAGCCCCAGGAAGATCAGCAGGTTGACCGAGGTGTCCTCGAAGAAGTCGACGCTGTCGGCGAACAGCGAGACCGAGCCGATGCGCAAGGCGACCACGCATTCGAACAGGCCGTAGGCGCAGTTGAGAGCGGCGACGATGAGGACCGCACGGCGCAGCATCAGCGACCGTCGCTCCAGGCCCGGGCCATGAAGCGCGCCTTGCCGCCGGCCAGGACATGCAGCGCCTTTTCGAGATTGCGGACGCGGGCCGCCTCGGATTTCAGTCGTGCGAAATAGCGCAGGATTTCCTTCTGGCGGCTCGGCGGCAGGGCAGTCCAGCCTTGCTTGGCCGCGGGGTTGCGGTTGAGCGCCTGGCTGAACCAGCGCGGCATCGGGTCGACCGGGCCGCCGCGATAGTCCGGATTGAAATCCACTCCAACGCGCACGGTATCGCCGACCTTGATCGCCGCGGCTTTCCGCACGGTGGCGTCGAGGTAGAGAAAGAAGCTGCCGTCACCGGCCGGCATCAGGTTGATGCGATGCGGCAGCTCCGGACGGCCGTTGACCTGCACCAGCACCGGCATCGGCCCTCGCCAGTCCTTGGCGAGGTGCGCGGCTCGGGTGGCGCTGACCAAAACGTAGGGATTGATGCCGCGGATCTCGATCCTTGCCCGGAAGTTGACCTTCACGCGGGCTCGACACCGAAGGTCTCGACCACGTTCTTGCCGGCGGCCAGGCTCTTGATCCAGCCGTCTTCGCGGGCGAGGCGCGCTTCGGCATCGCGGATGCGGTTGCGGACGGTCGCCGGCGAGAGCGCGACCAGTCCGTCATCATCACCGATGATGAGATCGCCCGGCGTGACGCGACGGCCACCGATCGTAACCGGCGCGTTGAGCATGCCGCCGGCCGCCGAGGTGGGGCCGCGCGGCGTGATCGAGCGTGAGAAGACGGAAAAGTCCGTCCAGCCGGCCAGGGTCGCGACGTCGCGCACGGGACCGTCGCAGACCACGCCGGCGGCGCCACGGTTGCGCAGATGACCGCTCAGGATCTCGCCGATCATGGCCGTCACCGCATCGCCGCCGGCCGCGATCACCAGCACCTCGCCTTTGCCGACATGCTCCAGCGCGTGGACCACGGCGCCGAAATCCGGCGGCGTGCAGGAGGTCGTGACGGCGAGGCCGAACAGTTTCGGTTGCTTGCCCGGCGGGTTGATCGGTCGGATCGCCGGATCGATCTGGCTCTCCGGCGAGAGGTCGACCGCGACCGCCACCGGGATCGCGCGCCAGGGGGCGATGTCGGCTTCGGTCAAGTCGCGCGTAACCGGGTGAATGATGACGGACATCTCAGTTCCTGTTCGCTTGCATGGCCTTCACCGCGGTGGCGAGGCGCTTGACGCCTTCGCGCAGCTGGTCGGGCTCGTTGCGGGTGAAGTTGACACGGATCGCCCGGCGGTTCTCGCCGGCTGCGTCGAAGACGCTGCTCGGCGTGATGCAGACGCCGGATTCCATCGCGCGCTTCAGCAGCAGGTCGGTGTCGAGCTTCTGATCGCGCGCGGTGGCCCAGACGAACATGCCGCCGGACGGGACTTCCCATTGGAAGCTGTCGGCGAGGTGCTCCGTCATCGCCGCGCAGAGGGCGTCGCGGCGGCGGCGATAGAGGTCGACGATCGCCGGCTGGATCTGCTCGATCAACCCGGCTTCCAGCGCGCCGAGCGCGATCCGCTGGGTGACGCCGCTGGTGCACATGTCGGAGCCCTGCTTCGCCAAGGTGAGCACCGCGATCATCTCCGGCGCGGCGATCACCCAACCGATGCGGAGGCCGGGTGCGATCTCCTTCGACAAGGTGCCCATGTAGAGCACGGGGCCGTCATAGGGTGTCCGCGCGGTCTGGCGCGCCGAGAGCTCGATCAAGCGGGGCAGCGGCGGCGCGTCGTAATGGAGGCCGCCATAGGGATCGTCCTCGACCAGCCAGGTGCCGGTGCGATGCGCGGCATCGACCAGCGCCGCGCGGGTCGGGAGATCGACCAGCTTGCCGGTCGGGTTGGAGAAATTCGGCACGGTGTAGGCGAATTGCGCGCCGGCGAAGAGTGTCGCCGCGTCGAAGCCCGGCTGGTCGAGCATCAGGTTGCGGAACTGCGGCAGGCGCGGCCGCCAGGCATCGAGCGCGCCGAGATAGGTCGGGAACTGGCCGGCGATGATGCCGCCTTCTTCGAGCAGCACCTTGCCGATGAGGTCGAGGCCCTGCATGCCGCTGGTCGTCACCAGCACGTTCTCGCGGGTGAGATGGAGCGCGTCAGAGCTGAAGCGCCGCGCCAGGGCGTCGCGCAATTCCGGCAGCCCTTCGATCGGGCCATAGCCGAGCGTGTCGCCGGGATGCTCGGCGATTGCGCGCCGGGCGATCTCGGCGACCGCCTCCGCCGGATAGGTCTCCGGTGCCGGCAGGCCCCCCGCCATGTTGATCAGGCCGGGAATCCGGCCCGCCGCGAGGAACATCCGGGTGACGTCATTGGTGGTGCCCAGCCAGCGGGCGAAGGCGGGGCGGGTGTTGGGGTGGGAATCCATGCTTGGAGCTTCCAGGTGGGCGTGCGTGCATCTTACCCGGTTGGCGCGTCCGAGCGAGACGCACCGCAAGCTTGGAAGCGGAAATGGCGGGGAAGCGAGGGAAAGACCGGCGGATCAGCGCGGCCGGCCGGAGCCTCTGCGGGCTGTGAGCGGCCCGACACATAGGTAACAGATCGTACCGGACACATAGGTAACACTTTCCCCGGTTTTTTGGGGGGTGTCGATGCCTTGGAAGGAGTGTTCGGTCGTGGACGAGCGTCTCAGGTTTGTCGC
>NZ_JAYRKD010000035.1:0-66831 GCF_041905885.1 Dongia sp.
CGCTTCAGGTGATGGCTGGGCAAAATTGCAGCCCAACGGCTCGCTAAAGGGCCAAATCTGCTTCCACAACGGCGATGAAGCAAACTTCACCGCCCGTCCGTGGCCGACTTCTTCAACAGCCTGCTAGAGCATGTGTCCCGAGTCTCGGTTGTAATTCCGACTATAATCCTCTCGGAATGGCTGGTGGACCGGCGCGCCGATGTTCTCTTATTGTTCCCACCATGCCGAACCCGAGGATCCGCAATTGGAAGCCGCTTTCCAGCCTGAAAAAGGGCGAGGTGCTGGAGTTTGAATGCGGCCGTTGTCATCGCACCGGGCTGGTCACCTTGCTGCAGCTGATCCGCCGCAACATCAGCCTGGACACGCCGATCGACGCCTTGGCGCGGAAAAGCTTCTGCAAGCGCTGCGGCTGGCCGGACCAGCGCAACCGGGTGCGGGTCCGCAATGGGCGGGATTGAAGCTCACCGGCAATCTACTTTACACGCCCACTGAACCGATTAGTTTACCCGCCGCCCGGGATACCCATATCTCCGTCCCGGGTTCTTTCGCGGCCGGCGCGAAAGGCGCCTCCAACTGGCTCTGGACGGGGCGCGCCGGGTTCTGTCGATTCGGCAGTGAATCAAACGACGTGCTGGGGGAAGCCGGTCGGTCAGGCCGGCGCAAAAGAAGTTTAGACCAAGGACCATCATGGACAGCGTTCAGTCGGGCGACCCCCAAGGATTGCGGGCGGGCGACCCTCTTGCGGCCCCTCCGGGCATGAACCGGGTGCCGCCGCCCCCGGGTTGGGGCCGGCGCATCTTCTGGTTCCTGTTCGTGCTGGTGATCGCCGCGCTGCTGGCGGGCGCCGCCGCCTACTACGAATATGTCGTGAAGCCGGCCTTCATGGCGCAGTTCTTCAAGGCGCCGCCGCCGAGCCCGGTCGAGACCGCGATCGCCGCGACCGAGGACATGCCGCGCGCCTTCGAGACCATCGGCACGATGATGGCCGCGCATCAGGTGACGGTGGCGCCCGAGCTCGAGGGCCGGGTCGAGAAGATCAACTTCGAATCCGGCCAGCAGGTGAAGGCCGGCGACGTCCTGGTGCAGCTCGACGCCAGCACCCAGCGCGCCGACCTCGCGACCTATCAGGCGCAGGCGCGGCTGGCCTCGGCCAATCTGGCGCGCACCAAGGATCTCGCCGCCAAGCAATACAGCACCAAGCAGTCGGTCGATCAGCTGCAGAGCGAGCTCGACCAGGCCCGCGCCGGCATCGCCAAGTCGCAGGCGATCATCGACCGCATGGTGGTGAAGGCGCCGTTCGCCGGCACGCTCGGCATCCGCCAGGTCAATCTCGGCCAGTATCTGTCGCCGGGCACGATGATCGTGACCCTGACCGATCTCGAGACGCTGTTCGTCGACTTCACCTTGCCTGAGCAGGACCGCGCCCAGCTCTCGATCGACCAGCCGGTCGAGTTCCGGGTCGATGCCTTCCCGGACCGCGTGTTCCAGGGCGAGATTGCCGCGATCGATCCGCAGGTCGATCCCAGCATGCGCGCGGTGAAGGTCCGCGCGGCCCTCGGCAATACGGACCACAAGCTGCAGCCCGGCATGTATGCACGGATCCGCGTGATCCTGCCGGAGCAACCCAATGTGGTGATGATTCCCGAGCCGGCGGTCGATTACACGGTCTACGGTGAATCCGTCTATCGCCTGACCCTGCTCCCGGACAAGAAGGACCCCGATGGCAAGCCGGTCTACAAGGCCGAGCAGACCTTCGTCACCGTGGGCGCCCGGTTCGACGGCAAGGTTGCGGTGCTGAAGGGCGTCAACAACGGCGACATCGTGGTGGTCGGCGGCCAGCTGAAGCTGCACAACGGCGCCGAGGTGATCCTCTCCGAGCAGAAGAGCCTGCAAAACCCGGTCGAAGTGCCGAAGGAGTAGCCTCATGCGCTTCACCGACATCTTCATCCGACGACCGGTGCTTGCGACCGTGGTCAGCCTGCTGATCCTCTTGATCGGCGCGCGCGCCTTCTTCGATCTGACCGTGCGGCAATATCCCGAGCTGCAGAACACGGTGATCACGGTCACCACCTCCTTCCCCGGCGCCGATCCGAATCTCATGCAGGGCTTCATCACCCAGCCGATCGAGCAGGCGGTGTCGAGCGCCGAGGGCATCGACTACATGACCTCCTCCTCGACCCAGGGCCTCTCCACGGTCAGCGTCTACATCCGGCTGAACTACGACCCCAACAAGGCGATGACCGACGTCATGGCCAAGGTCCAGCAGGTGAAGTACCTGATCCCGCAGGAGGCCAACGACCCGGTCATCACCAAGCAGACCGGCGACGCCTTCGCCATCATGTATATCGGCTTCGCCTCCACCGAGCTCGACGCGGCGGCGATCACCGATCACCTGACCCGCGTGGTGCAGCCGTTGCTGGCCACGGTAGATGGCGTGGCGCAGGCGGAGATCCTCGGCGGCCAGACCTTCGCCATGCGCCTGTGGCTGGATCCGGAGCGCATGACCGCACTCGGGGTCACCGCTTCCGACGTCGCCGATGCGATTCGTGCCAACAACTATCAATCGGCGCCGGGCCAGACCAAGGGCTACTTCACCGTCTCCAACATCACCGCCAACACCGACCTGAAATCGCTGGACGAGTTCCGCAACATGGTGGTGCGCGCGGACGGCGGTACGTTGATCCGCCTCGAGGACGTGGGCACGGTCGATCTCTCGGCCCAGTCCTACGATTCCAACGTGCTGATGAACGGCCAGGAGGCGGTCTTCATCGGCGTGCAGCCGACGCCGACCGGCAACCCCTTGAACATCGTCGCCGACATCCGGGCGATGGCGCCGGATCTCGAGCGCAGCCTGCCGCCGACGGTGAACATGGACATCGCCTACGACTCGACCAAGTTCATCAAGTCCTCGATCGCCGAGGTCGAGCACACCCTGGCCTTGGCGGTCGGCATCGTGATCGTGGTGATCTTCCTGTTCCTCGGCACCTTCCGGTCGGTGGTGATCCCGGTGGTCACCATCCCGCTGTCGTTGGTCGGCGCCTTCGTGATCATGCTGGCCTTCGGCTTCAGCATCAATCTGCTGACCCTGCTCGCCATGGTGCTGGCGATCGGCCTGGTGGTCGACGACGCGATCGTGGTCGTGGAGAACATCCACCGGCATATCGAGGAAGGCTTGACGCCGGTCCAGGCCGCTTTGCTCGGGGCGCGCGAGATCGCGGGACCGGTGATCGCGATGACCATCACCCTGGCCGCGGTCTATGCGCCGATCGGCTTCCTCTCCGGCCTGACCGGCACCCTGTTCCGGGAATTCGCCTTCACCCTCGCCGGGACGGTGGTCATCTCCGGCATCGTCGCGCTGACCTTGTCACCGATGATGTGCTCGGTGCTGCTGAAGCGCGGCATGAACGAGGGCTGGTTTCCGCACCTGGTCGATCGCGTGTTCGGCGCGACCGAGCGGTTCTACGGCCGGCGGCTGCACGACAGCCTCAACCATCGCGCGGCGGTCACCCTGTTCGGCGCGACGATCCTGGGACTGCTGGCCTTCTTCTATCTCCATGCGCGCGCCGAGCTGGCGCCCGAGGAGGACCAGGGCGTCATCTTCGCCATCGGCAAAGGCCCGCAATATTCCAACCTCGACTACACCAAGATCTTCAGCGACCAGGTCGACCAAGTCTATACCTCATTTCCCGAGACCGTGGGCCGCTTCATGCTCAACGGCTATTCGGGGCTGAACTCCTCGATCTCGGGCATGGTGCTGAAGGAATGGGAGGACCGCAGCCGCAGCGTCTCCGACCTGCAGCCGCAGGTGCAGGGCAAGCTGAACGGCGTCACCGGCATGCAGGTCTTCGCTTTCAACCTGCCGGCGCTGCCGGGCGGCACCGGCGGCATGCCGGTCTCGATGGTGATCTCGGCACCGGAGGATTTCACCAAGATCTACGAGAACATGGAGGTCCTGAAGCAGAAGGCGGCCGCGAGCGGCCTCTTCATGGTCACCGACAGCGATCTCAGCTTCAACAGCCCGATGGTCCGGGTCAACATCGACCGCGCCAAGGCCAGCGACATGGGCATCACCATGCAGGCGATCGGCGACACCATGGCGCTGATGATCGGCGGCAACTACGTCAACCGCTTCAACCTGAACGGCCGCTCCTACGAGGTCATTCCCCAGGTCCCGCGCGGCGAGCGGCTGACACCCGAACGCCTGACCCAGTATTACGTCCGCACCACCAGCGGCAGCCTGGTGCCGCTCTCGACCGTGGTGTCGATCGGCAGCGGCATCGATCCCAACGCCCTCACCCATTACAACCAGCTCAACTCCGCGACCTTCCAGGCGGTGCCGGGGATCGGCATCACCATGAGCCAGGTCGTCGATTTCCTGAACAAGACCGCCGAGGAGGTGCTGCCGGCTTCCTATCACCGCGACTTCCTCTCGGAATCGCGGCAATACGTGCGCGAGGGCAACCAGCTCGCGATCACCTTCGTTTTCGCGCTGATCATCATCTACCTGGTGCTCGCGGCGCAGTTCGAGAGCCTGCGCGACCCGATCGTGATCCTGGTGAGCGTGCCGCTGTCGATCTGCGGCGCCATGGTGCCGATGTTCCTGGGCATGCAGAGCCTCAACATCTACACCCAGGTCGGCTTGGTGACCTTGATCGGACTGATCAGCAAGCACGGCATCCTGATGACCGAGTTCGCCAACCAGCTGCAGCGCAAGGAAGGCATGAGCAAGCGCGACGCGATCCAGCAGGCCGCGGTCGTGCGCCTGCGCCCGATCCTGATGACCACCGCCGCGATGGTGGTGGGCCTGATCCCGCTGCTGATGGCGACCGGCGCGGGTGCTGCCAGCCGCTTCGCGATCGGCCTCACCATCGTGCTCGGCATGGGCATCGGCACGCTGTTCACCTTGTTCGTGCTGCCGACCTTCTACACCCTGCTCGCCACCGATCACCGCGAATCGAAACGCGAAGGCCGCAAGAGCGAGATCGAAGCGGTGTCTTGAGGCGCTGGGCGCTGGATCTTCGGCGCTCAGGCTGCATGCCCCCCTCTTACTCCCCCCTGAAGTGGGGAGAAGAGCACTGGCAGCGGAGCTCACTCGGTTACACCGACCACTCGGTGCGAAGCCTCCCCCTCTTCAGGGGGGAGGTTGGAGGGGGGCTTGCAGCCGAGATGCTTCCGAAATTGCGCGCTTAAAGATCCAGCGAAGGACCCCTCAGAACGACCCTTTGTTCCGGCAAGGGACGAAGGCGCATTTGGCGAGGCGCGCGACGTCGACGATCGCCGGGCCGAGCGCGGCGAGCACGATCAGAACGGCCAGGGCCGCGTTGCAGGTCGTGACGTTCCACATGGCGAACCTCCTCATGCCGATTCTGGGAGAGCGCCGCGGTCGATCCGGGACGCCAATCGGCACATCGATCATCATACGTCCTGCGCTGCGCTTGGCAAAGTGCAGTGCAACAAGAGTGACGGCCGTCACCTTCCTTCTTTGGGGGAGGCCGCCGTCATCAAACCGAAACCACCACGGCGATTATGGTCACTCCGGATCAAATGCGCTTCACGAACGAAAGCGCTCAATGAATGAGATTCATTTGGAACGCAGGGCGCCGGCGCACATTTCGTTGAGACAACGCATTCGGGCCAGCACCAGATTCGGATTTCCCATGCAGACACCCCGCCCCGACCATTTCACCTATCCCGCCGGCCGAACCGGTCGGGATCAGGTCGCGCATCCGTGGTTGCGCGCGGTCTTCGTCGCCGGGCTGATCGCGGCCTTCACACTCGGCTTGGTGCTCACCCTCGGCGGCTGAGCCCGCTCAGTTGGTTTCCTGATTCACCGAGCCGTCCGGCGCGACCATCACATTGACCGCATTGCCGCCGCTCCGCGCCCGGGCGTGCCAGACATTGTCGCAGCCCTTCTGCAGGCCGGTGATGTCGGTATAGCCGGCCGCTTCCAGTTTCGCCTTGGCCTGTTCCGCGGTCGAGCCGTCGATCTTCTCGCCCGCGGCGCAGTTGTTGCCCGGCTGTGGTGAGACCGTCGCGTCCTGGGCACGCGAGGGCGGCGCCATCAGGATGCAGGTGATCAAGGCCAGCAGAAGCGTCAGCAGCACGGTCTTCAGAAACGACGTGTCCTTGGCATAGGCCTCGTGCAGGCGCCCGGGTCGCGAGTGGCTGGCTCTCATGGCTTCATCCCTGTTTCGGCGACTGGGGTCGGCCAAGGCGGCCGACCTCCGTGCCCGACTCAACAGCGCAGCGGGCCAAGTTGTTGCATTGATTCGCGGTCATTTCGTGACGCCGCCGTGTCACCCTTGCGACCGCCCGGCCGGAGTGATACTAGGACAGCTTGTATATACAAGTTGAGGGACGATGCTCCTATGAACGCCCCCGTCTCGAACCAGCGGGTGATCCGCGCCGCGCGCGGCAACCAGCTCAGCGCCAAGTCCTGGATGACCGAGGCGCCCTTGCGCATGCTGATGAACAACCTCGATCCGGAAGTGGCTGAAAATCCAGCAGAATTAGTGGTCTACGGCGGCATCGGCCGGGCCGCCCGCAACTGGGACTGCTTCGACCGCATCGTCTCGACCCTCAAGGACCTGAACGAGGACGAGACGCTGCTCATCCAGTCCGGCAAGCCGGTCGGCGTCTTCCGGACCCACAAGGACGCGCCGCGGGTGCTGCTGGCCAATTCCAATCTGGTCCCCCATTGGGCGACCTGGGAGCATTTCCGCGAGCTGGATGCCAAAGGCCTGATGATGTACGGCCAGATGACGGCCGGTTCCTGGATCTACATCGGCAGCCAGGGCATCGTGCAGGGCACCTACGAGACCTTCGTCGAAGCCGGCGTGCAGCATTACGGCGGCGACTTGAAGGGCCGCTGGATTCTGACCGGTGGTCTCGGCGGCATGGGCGGCGCACAACCCCTCGCAGCCGTCTTCGCCGGCGCCTCGATGCTGGCGGTCGAATGCGAGCCCTCGCGGATCGAGAAGCGCCTGGAAACCAAGTATCTCGACATGAAGGCCGCGACCCTCGACGAAGCGCTCGCCATGCTCGAGAAAGCGAAAAAGGACGGCAAGGCGATCTCGGTCGGCTTGCTCGGCAATGCCGCGGAAGTCTTTCCGGAAATCCTGAGGCGCGGCATCCGCCCCGACATGGTGACCGACCAGACCAGCGCCCATGATCCGCTGAACGGCTATCTGCCGGCCGGCTGGAGTCTCGCCAAGGCCGCCGAGATGCGGGTGAAGGATCCTGCCGCCGTGGTGAAAGCCGCAAAGGAATCGATGGCGCTGCAGGTCAAGGCCATGCTCGGCTTCCAGAAGCTCGGCATCCCGACCTTCGACTACGGCAACAACATCCGCCAGATGGCGATGGAAGCCGGCGTCGCGAACGCTTTCGACTTCCCCGGCTTCGTCCCCGCCTATATCCGCCCGCTGTTCTGCAAGGGCGTCGGCCCGTTCCGCTGGGCCGCCCTCAGCGGCGAGGCTGAAGACATCTGGAAGACCGACGCCAAGGTCAAGGAGCTGATGCCCAACGACAAGCACCTCCACAACTGGCTCGACATGGCGAAGGCGCGGATCAAGTTCCAAGGCCTGCCCGCGCGCATCTGCTGGGTCGGTCTCGGCGATCGCGCCCGCCTCGGTCTCGCCTTCAACGAGATGGTGGCCAAGGGCGAGCTGAAGGCGCCGATCGTGATCGGCCGCGATCACCTGGACAGCGGCTCGGTCGCCAGCCCCAACCGCGAGACCGAGGGCATGAAGGATGGCTCCGACGCGGTCTCCGACTGGCCGCTGCTGAACGCATTGTTGAACTGCGCCTCGGGTGCGACCTGGGTCAGCCTGCATCACGGCGGCGGCGTCGGCATGGGCTTCTCCCAGCATGCCGGCATGGTCATCGTCTGCGATGGCTCCAAGGAAGCCGCGGCAAGGCTGGAGCGCGTCCTCACCAACGACCCCGGCACCGGCGTCATGCGCCACGCCGACGCCGGCTACGAGCTCGCCCAGGACTTCGCACGGGAGAAGGGCATGAAGCTGCCGATGCTGGGCAAGTGATGCCTCTGCCGCATCCAGTTTGCGGCACCCCCACCCAAGCCTCCCCCAAAGTTGGGGGAGGGCTTCGCATCGCGCCTGCCTCTCCCTCCCCCGTCTTCGGGGGAGGGTTGGGGTGGCGGTGCCCCAAACTCGCTGTCGGTATGCTGGCATGACCCACGACCTCCTCCTCGAGAACTGCAATGTCGCGACCATGGCGGGCCCAAGGTTGTCGGGGGCGCCCTATGGCGCGATCGAGGATGCGGCGATCGGCATCAGCGGCGACAGGATCAGCTATGTCGGCCCGCGCAAGGATGCCGGAGCAACCAAGCAGCGCATCGACCTCAAGCAGCGCTGGGTCACCCCCGGCCTGATCGACTGCCATACCCACATCGTCTATGGCGGCGACCGCGCCAACGAGTTCGAACTGCGCCTGAAAGGCGCCACCTACGAGGAAATCGCCAAGGCCGGCGGCGGCATCGTTTCCACGGTCAAGGCGACTCGCGCCGCCAGCGAAGCCGATCTAGTGGCCACCGCCAGCAAGCGCGTGACGCCGCTGCTGAACGAAGGCGTCACCACGATCGAGATCAAGTCCGGCTACGGTCTCGACCTCGACACCGAGCGCCGCATGCTCAAAGCCGCGCGCACGATCGGCAAGACCTTGCCGGTGAGCACCCGCGCAACCTGCCTCGCCGCCCATGCCTTGCCGCCCGAATACAAGGACCGTTCCGACGACTATATCGATCTGGTCTGCAACGAGATTACGCCGACTCTGGCCAAGGAAGGCTTGGTCGATGCCGTCGATGTGTTCTGCGAGAAGATCGCCTTCTCGGCCGATCAGACGCGCCGCGTCTTCGACGTGGCGAAGAAGCTGAGCATTCCGGTGAAGCTTCATGCCGAGCAGCTTTCCGACCTCAACGGCGCGGCGCTGGCGGCGGAATACGGCGCCCTCTCCGCCGAGCACCTGGAATGGGCCAATGAAGCCGGTATCGCCGCCATGGCGAAATCCGGGACCGTGGCGGTGCTGCTGCCCGGCGCCTTCTACGCCTTGCGCGAAACCAAGCTGCCGCCGGTCGATGCCTTCCGCAAAGCCGGCGTCGCCATGGCGCTGGCGACCGACAGCAACCCGGGCAGCTCACCCGCCCTTTCGCTGCTGCTGATGCTCAGCATGGCTTGCACCTTCTTCCGCTTCACGCCGGAAGAGGCGTTGCGCGGGATCACCGTGAACGCTGCGAAGGCGCTCGGCCTTTCTAAGACCCACGGCACGATCGAGGTGGGCAAGGCCGCCGATCTGGTCGTGTTCGACATCGCAAGGCCCGCGGAGCTCGCCTACTGGATCGGCGGCACGCCGACCGTCGGCGTGATGCGCGCCGGCGAATGGACCCGGCAGCCATGAAGCTCACGCATCTGGGGCCAGCCGACTACAAGACCATGCCCTGGAAGAACGGCGGCGGCACCACGACCGAGCTGATGGCCGAGCCGGCCGGCGCCGCGGACTATGACTGGCGGATCAGCATCGCCGATGTCGCGCAGTCGGGTCCGTTCTCCGACTTCGCCGGCTATCAGCGCAATATCATGCTGGTCGAAGGCGCCGGATTCACGCTGGAATTCGATGATCAGCCGGCCCAGCGCTTGAGCCGCACCTTCCAACCCTTCTGCTTCGACGGCGCCTGGCGCACGCATTGCACGCTGATCGACGGCCCGGTCAAGGACTTCAACCTGATCGCGCGGCAGGGATCGGGGGCGCTGCTTGACGTGGTGCGCCTCATTCCCGGCAACGAGACCATCCCGCCGGCGCGCACCATGGTTCTGCATCTCTTCCGCGGCCAGGCTGCCGCCTGCGGCCGTAACCTGGCCGCCGGCGAGAGCTTGCGCATCGACGGGGCGGACGCACCGATCGATCTCGCCGCGGCCCGGCCGTCGATCCTGGCTTTCGTGCGGATCGGAGCGCGGCCATGACCACGGCTTTGCCCCGCCCCTATCACTTCTTCGAAGGCGAGACGCCGCTGCTGATCAGCATTCCCCATGTCGGCACCGACCTGCCGCCGGAGGTCGAGGCGGGCCTGAGCGATGCGGCGCGGCCCTTGCCCGACACCGACTGGCATCTGACCCGGCTCTACGATTTCGCCGGCGCCATGGGGGCGAGCGTGCTCGGCGCGCGCTATTCGCGCTTCACCATCGACCTCAATCGCCCGCCGGACGACAAGCCGCTCTATGCCACGGCAACCACCGGGCTCTATCCCGACATCCTGTTCGACGGCACGCCCGCCTTCAAGCCGGGCGCCGCACCCAGTGCCGAACGGCGCGCCTTCTATCTCTCCGAGATCTGGCGGCCCTATCACGAGAAAATCGGCGACGAGTTGAAGCGCATCAAGCAGCGCTTCGGCTATGCCGTGCTGTTCGATGCGCATTCGATCCGCGGGATGATCCCGCGCCTGTTCGAGGGCGACCTTCCCGACTTCAACATCGGGACCAACGAGGGCAAGAGCGCCGCCGCCGATCTGACGTCACGCCTCGCGGAAGTCTGTTCTGCACCCGACTATCGCCATGTGGTCAACGGCCGCTTCAAGGGCGGCTACATCACCCGCAACTACGGCGATCCGGCGAACGGCTTTCATGCGGTCCAACTCGAGCTGGCACAGCGCACCTATATGCGCGAGGCCCTGCCTTTCGACTACATCGAAGCGCAGGCGGAGCAGGTGCGCCCGCTGCTGAAGCGGTTCGTCGAGACGCTGATCGGCTGGAAGCCGGCCTAATCCTCGAACAGCGGCCGCATCGCCGCGGCGAAGGCGCGGCCGGCTTCGATCTCGTCCGGGTGGCGGCCGTCCTGGATCACCCAGTCGCCGGCCACCATGACGTCGCGGATCATCCGGCTGGCGCCGGCGAAGATCCAGCGGCCGAGAATGTCGTCGGCCTTCACATTCGCGAGCAAGGGATGACGGCTGTCGAGCACCAGCAGATCGGCCTTGGCCCCGGCCTCGATGCGGCCCACCTTCTGGCCGAGCGCGAGCGCGCCGCCTTCGAGCGCCGCCTCGTAGAGGAAGGTGCCGATATTGGCCTGGTTGCCGCCGTGCAGGCGGTTGCGCCGCTCGTGCTTCAGGCGCTGGCCGTATTCCAGCCAGCGCAATTCCTCGAAGGCGGTGACCGAGACATGGCTGTCGGAGCCGATGCCGAAGCGCCCGCGCTGCTCCAGGTAGGAAACCGCCGGGAACAGGCCGTCGCCGAGATTGGCCTCGGTCGTGGGACAGATGCCGACAACGGCGCCGCTCTTGGCCATCGCCGTGACTTCGGCATCGTCGGCATGGGTGGCATGCACCAGGCACCAGCGCTGGTCGACCGGCCATTTGTCGTAGAGGAACTGGATCGGCCGCCTGCCGCTCCAGGCGACGCAGTCGTCCACTTCCTTCTGCTGCTCGGCGATGTGGATGTGGATCGGCAGGCCCGGCCGCATGCCCTGCAGCACCCCGGTCATCTCCTCCGGCGTCACCGCGCGCAGCGAGTGGAAGCTGGCACCCAACGCGGCGCGGCCGTCCACGCAGTCCGATTCCAGGCTCTCCAGCAGGCCGAGATAGGCTTCCGGGTCATGGATGAAGCGGCGCTGGGCGGCGCTCGGGTCCTTGCCGCCGAAACCGCCATGCGCATACATCACCGGCAGCAGGGTGATGCGGATACCGGTGGCCTCGGCGGCGTTGAGCACGCAGCGCGACATCTCGGCGGGATCGGCATAGGGCCGGCCGTCGACGTCATGATGCAGGTAGTGGAACTCGGCGACCGAGGTGTAGCCGCCCTTCAGCATCTCGATATAGAGGAAGGCCGCGATCGCACCGACCTGGTCCGGCTGCAATCGTCCGACCAGGCGATACATCAGCTCGCGCCAGGACCAGAAGCTGTCGTCGGGATCGAGCGCCACTTCGGTGAGGCCCGCCATCGCGCGCTGGAAGGCGTGCGAATGCAGGTTGATCATGCCCGGCAGGACCGGGCCGTTCACCCGCTGCTTGCCGTCGGCCGAGGCGCCGGCCGCGACCTTGGCGATCGTGCCGTCCGGCGCGAGATCGATCGCGACATTGCGCGCCCAGCCGTCGGGGAGCAGGGCCTGTTCGGCGAAGAGAGTTGCAACCATCAGCAGCTTCCACTCATTTGTCTGTACATGTATAGAAGTCTGAGAAGTTGTCTATATTCACATTTCTTGCCTGTGGATGAGGTTTCGTGAACGCCGACACGCCTTCCCCGCTGCCGCGCTACAGCCAGATCAAGCGGATGATCTCGTCCCGCATCCAGTCCGGCGACTGGCGTCCCGGCGACCGCATCGCCTCCGAGGCGGAACTTGTCCGCGACATCGGCGTCAGCCGGATGACCATCAACCGGGCCTTGCGGGAGCTCACCCTCGAAGGCCAGTTGGTGCGGGTCCAAGGCGTCGGCACCTTCGTCGCCGAGAGCAAGGCGCAGTCGGCCTTGTTCGAGGTCAAGAACATCGCCGACGAGATTCGCGCCCGCGGCAGCCGGCACGAGGCCAGGGTTATTCTCCTGCGGCGCGAAGCCGCCAGCGAGCAGACCGCACGGCTGTTCGAGATGAAGTCCGGCGACGAGGTCTATCACTCGATCTTGCTGCATCTCGAAAACGACGTTCCGATCCAGATCGAGGACCGGCTGGTCGATCCACGGCTGGCCAAGGATTACCTGCAACAGGACTTCACCCGCATCACGCCCTTCGTCTATCTGACCGAGGTGGCGCCGATCTCCGAGGCCGAGCACGTCATCGAAGCCGTGCTGCCCGAGGCGGAGGAGCGCCGGCTGCTGAAGATCCCAGCCAAGGAACCCTGCATCCGCCTGCACCGCCGCACCTGGAGCGACGGCCGGCTGGTCTCTTGCGTCGATCTCACCTATCCCGGCAGCCGCTATCGGCTGAGCGGCCGGTTCAGGGCATAGGCTGGTGACTTGGAGCATTTGCCTAAACTTCTGGAGAGCGCGAGTCTCTGGAGTCTGCGCCCGCTTTCTTAACGGAACTTGAACGCGCTTTCCCCGCTATCGGTTCTTGAACCAAAGCAGGGGGTTGCGCGACCATCCGACAGGAATATGCCTTTCAAGGGAGTCCGCCCGGTGAAATCCTCGGCCTTGCGTGCTGTCATCCTGAGCCTGGTGCTGGTCTTCGGGCCGACTGCCTGCCTCTCCAGCGACGCCCCCAATCTCGCCGCCGAGGATCTGATCGAGCCGACGGATTTCGCCGGCGCCTATTTCGCGAGCGCCTTCCCCTATGATCCTTCGGACAACGAGACAGGCACGCTCGACGCCCAGGTCGAGGCGATCGGCGAGCGCAGCTATCGCATCACATTCGTCGAGGGCGAGCGCAAGGACGCGCCGGTGCTGCTGCGCATGCTGAAGCTCAACGATGGTCGGCTGCTCGGCGTCTTCACCGATCCCGATCCGGCCAAGGGCGCGCTCTATACCATCGTCTCCCAGGCATCGAACGGCGGCTGGGTGTTCCGCAACGTCGAGTTCAACCCGGAACGCCGCGACCGGACCTTGCGCGATGCGCTGACGCGCCACGGCGCCAGCGCGGTCGACTTCGACGACGCGCATGACGAGATCAAAGGCAGCCTCACTGCCGCCAACTTGCGGGCCTTGTTCTCAGATCCCGACTTCGCCGGGGCCTTGACCATGGAGCACGGCTTCCGGCTTTCGCCGAAGACTCCGGCGGTGACCACGAACGCCCTGGATTAACCGAGTTTGGCCGCTCGGTTCGGCACCGCCTACACGCACAAAGAGCGATACACAAGGCGCGCTCTCGGAATATAATCCGACAGCAAGCCCCTCGCCGGGGCGCCCGACTTTGCGTGCCGAATGAACCTGCGGTCACCGACGCCCTCGCTCCGCTACGGCTCAGCCGTAGTCGCCGTGATCCTCGCCATTGTCGCGCGGCAATTGCTCGATCCCTGGCTCGAGGACCGGCTGCCCTTCGCCTTCCAATACGTCGCACTGGCTTTCGCGGCCTGGTACGGTGGCTTCGGGCCGGCGCTGTTCGCACTCATCCTGGGCGTCCTCGGCACGCGCTACTTCATCCTGATGCCGCGCGGGTCGTTCGCCCTCGACAACGCCCAGCAGATCTGGGGCATCCTCCGCTACCTCATCGACGGCACGGCGATCGCCCTGCTGGGCTACGCGTTGAGCGCGGTGCGCCGCCAGACGACGGCCCTGCGCGCCAGCGAGACTCGCTACCGCCAGCTGGTCGAGTTCACCCTCGATGCGATCTGGATGCATACCGACGACAAGCTCGTCTACCTCAACCCGGAAGCGGTGCGGATGTTCGGCGCCGCCGATCCGGCCGAACTGCTCGGCCGGCCGGTGGACGACATCATCCATCCCGAGGAACGCCCGCGCGCCCTGGAGCGCCGCAAGATGATGCGCAGCACCGGCAAGCGCGCGCCGTTGACGGTGATGAAGTTCCAGCGCACCGACGGTACGCCGGTGCTGCTCGAGGTGCAGGCATCTCCGATCGAGTATGAAGGGCGGCCATCGATCGTCGCGATCGGCCGCGACGTCACCGAACGCATCCGCCTCGAAGAGCAGCTCCGGCAGTCGCAGAAGCTCGAGGCGGTCGGCCAGCTGACCGGGGGCATCGCCCATGACTTCAACAACCTGCTGACCATCATCGTCTGCAATCTCGACCTGATGAAGGAGCTGCCGAAGGTTCCGCCCTCCGCCATGCAGTCGATCGATCTCGCGCTCAATGCCGCCCTGCGCGGCGCCGATCTTACGCGGCGCCTGGTCGCCTTCGCCCGGAGCCAGTCGCTGGTGCCGCAGTCCTTCAGCCTCAACGACCGGGTCAGCGCGACGGTCGACCTGCTGCACCGGACGCTCGGCGAGCATGTCGAGATCAAGCTGGTGCTCGAGCCCAACCTCTGGCCGGCGATGGCCGATCCGAGCCAGTTCGAATCCGCCCTGGTCAACCTCGCGATCAATGCCCGCGACGCCATGGAGCAGAGCGGCCGCCTGACCATCGAGACCGCCAACACCCATCTCGACGAGGACTACGTCCGCGGCAACCCGGAAGTCGCGGTCGGCGATTATGCCCTGCTTTGCGTCTCCGATACCGGCAGCGGCATGACACCGGAAGTGCTGGCCCGCGCCTTCGAGCCCTTCTTCACCACCAAGGCGTCGAAAGGCACCGGCCTGGGCCTGAGCATGGTCTATGGATTCGCCCGGCAGTCGAAAGGCCATGTGAAGATCTACAGCGAGCCGGGCCACGGCACGACCATCCGGCTCTACCTGCCGCGCGCCGTCGCCAAGGCCGGCGCGACCGGCGCGCGAAAGCCGGACCTGCTGCAGGCGGCGCGACCCAATGAGCGCATCCTGGTGGTCGAGGACAACACCGACGTGCGCGAGACCGTGGTGCGGCAGTTGCGTGACCTCGGCTACGACACCTTGGAAGCGCCGGGCGGCGCGGAGGCAATCGACATCCTGGTGACCGACGAGCGCGTCGACCTGCTGTTCAGCGACGTGGTGATGCCGGGCGGCATGGACGGCACCCAGCTGGCGGAGGCGGCGACCGCGCTGCGGCCCGGTCTCAAGGTCCTGCTCACCTCCGGTTTCGCCCGAGCTTCGATCCAGGATGGCGCGACCAGCGCCTATCTGAAGAACCTGCTGAGCAAGCCCTATCGCAAGACCGAGCTCGCCGAGCGCCTGCGCGCCACGCTGGACGCCGCGGAATAGCGCACGGTTCCATGTCGCATCGGCAGGGTCGCCATGCCGCGGCAACGCGCCGCTGCAACCGGGCTGTCACGGAATCGACTTAAGATCCCGAGCTGATTTCAGCAGCGGACTTCCAGCGATGTTCATCGACGGACGAACACTTCCCGCCGGCAGCGTGATCGAGACCGACATCGCCATCATCGGTGCCGGCGCCGTCGGCATCACGCTTGCCCGGGAGCTGCGCGGCAGCAGCCGCGCTGTGACGCTGATCGAGAGCGGCGGCCTGGAGCTCGAAGCCGACACCCAGGCGCTCTACGAGGGCGAGAGCGGCGGCGTGGAATACCCGCTGGCGGAATCGCGCCTGCGCTTCTTCGGCGGCACCACGAACCACTGGGGCGGTTGGTGCCGACCCTTGCTGCCGCTCGATTTCGAGGGCCGCGACGCGCTGGGCATTCCCGCCTGGCCGATCACCCGCGCCGACCTCGACCCCTACTACCGCCGCGCCCAGGCGATCTGCCAATTGGGCGCCTTCGACTTCGACGATCCCGAGCCCTGGGAAGCCCGCACCGGTCTCGCCCCGATCGCCTTGCCGGGCGATGACCTGGTGACGCGCTTCTTTATCTACAGCCCGCCCACCCGCTTCGGCGAAGTCTATCGCGACGACGTCGCCAAGGCAGCGAACGTCAACACCTATCTCAACAGCAACGTGGTCGAGATCCTGCCGAACGAAGCGGCCAACCGGATCGAGCGCCTGAAGGTCGCGACCCTCGGCGGCAACGGCTTCGAGATTCGGCCGAGGCTCTGCATCCTCGCCGTCGGTGGGATCGAGAATGCGCGGCTGCTGCTGGCCTCGAACAGCGTGCAGGCGGCGGGCTTGGGCAACGGCAACGACCTGGTCGGCCGCTATTTCATGGAGCATGTGACGGCACCGGGCGATGTCGCAGCGATCGCGCTCGCCGACGAGACCCGCCTTCCCTACTACTACGTCCACACGCCGGATGTGGATCGGGCCAGCATGCGCGCGATCCTGATGCCGTCGGATGCCTATCTGAAACGCAGCAACGGCCTCGGCATCAGCCTCTCGCTCTACGAATCCCACAAGCCCGGCGCCGCGCCGCTCGAGCCCGCGGTCATCGCCATGCTGAAGAGCCTCGGCGGCGACGCGGCGCTAAGCGGTATGATCTACGGCGTTGCCTGCGCCCTGGAGCCCCTGCCCTCGGCCGAGAATCGCGTGACGCTGATCGGCGACCGCGATGCCCTGGGCCTGCCGCGCTCACGCCTCACCTGGCGCCCGACCCGCGCCGAGCGCGACGCGCTCACCAACAACCTCGATGCCCTGGCGCGCAGCTTCGGTGCCTGGGGCGGCGCGGTGAAACTGCTGGTTCCGGAAGGCGCCGACTGGAGCGACGACGAGATCGGCTGGGGCAATCACCACATGGGCACCACCCGCATGTCCGCCGATCCAAAGCGGGGCGTGGTCGATGCCAATGGCCGGGTGCACGGGATCGGCAATCTGCTCGTCGCCGGCAGCTCGGTCTTCCCCTCCTGCGGCGCGGTCAACCCGACCTTCACCATCGTGGCGCTGGCGCTCCGCATGGCGGACCATATCAAGGGAGGCTCGCTCGGATGATGACCCGACGCCATCTCCTGGCCGGTGCCGCGCTGCTCGCGCTGCCGTCGCGACAGGCTTTAGCCGGCGAAGTCGCTGCGACCGAGGCGCTGCTGGCCTTGTTGCCGGACCGTAATGCCGCCGCCCCGCTCGGTGCGACCTGGATTCAGCAGAAGCCGCAACAGCCGGGCGCGGTCCTGCAGAGCCTGCAGCAGCGGCTCGGTATCGCCGATGCCCGGAAAATGCGCGACGCCATTGCAGAGGACTTCCGCAATGGCGCCATCGTCAAGATCGAAGGTTGGCAGATTGCGAGGACCCAGGCCGAGCTCTGCGCCCTCGCTTACTTCGCGAAATCCGGCGGCCTCTAGAACAGCCCCTCGACCTCACCGCGCTCGTTCAGCTTGATGTGGTTGGCACTGGGGACGCGCGGCAGGCCCGGCATGGTCATGATCTCGCCGCAGATGACGACGATGAACTCGGCGCCGGCGGAAAGCCGGATCTCGCGGATCGGCACCACGTGGTTCGACGGCGCGCCCTTGAGGTTCGGGTCGGTGGAGAAGCTGTACTGGGTCTTCGCCATGCAGACCGGGTACTTGCCGAAGCCCATCTTCTCGAACTCGGCAAAGCGGTCGCGGACCACCTTGTCGGCGATGATGCCCTGGGCGCCGTAGAGGTTCTGGGCGATGGTGCGTACCTTGTCCCAGAGCGGCATCTCGTCGGGATAGAGCGGCGCGAAGTTGTTCGGCTTCTCGCAGAGCGCCACGACCGCATGGGCCAGCTTCTCGGTGCCGGCGCCGCCTTCGGCCCAGTGGTTGCACTCGAAGGCCTCGGTGCCCAATTCAGCGCAGAGCTGGCGGATTGCCGCCAGTTCGGCATCGGTGTCGGCGACGAAGCGGTTCAGCGCCACGATCGGGGTCACGCCGAACTTCTTCACATTCTCGATATGGCGGGCGAGGTTCGCCGCACCCTTCTTGAGCGCCTCGACATTCTCCTTGCCGAGGTCTTCCTTGGCGACGCCGCCATGCATCTTCAGCGCGCGGATGGTGCCGACGATGACCACCGCGTTGGGCTTCAGGCCGGCCTTCCGACACTTGATGTCGAAGAACTTCTCGGCGCCGAGATCGGCGCCGAAGCCGGCCTCGGTCACCACGTAGTCGGCAAGCTTCAGCGCCGCCTTGGTGGCGATCGCCGTGTTGCAGCCATGGGCGATGTTGGCGAAGGGGCCGCCATGGATGAAGGCCGGGTTGTTCTCCAGGGTCTGCACCAGGTTGGGCGCGATCGCGTCCTTCAAGAGCACGGTCATCGGGCCGTCGGCCTTCAAGTCGCGGGCATAGATCGGCTTCTTCTCGCGGGTATAGCCGACGATGATGTTGCCGAGCCGCTTGGTGAGGTCGTTGATGTCGGTCGAAAGGCAGAAGATCGCCATGACTTCCGAGGCGACGGTGATGTCGAACCCGTCCTCGCGCGGAAAGCCGTTGGCCGTCCCACCAAGACTGCCGACGATCGAGCGCAGCGCGCGGTCGTTCATGTCCATGACCCGGCGCCACTGGATGCGGCGGGAGTCGAAGCCGAGCTCGTTGCCCCAGTAGATGTGGTTGTCGATCAAGGCGGAGAGCAGGTTGTGCGCGGTGCCGATCGCGTGGAAGTCGCCGGTGAAGTGGAGATTGATGTCTTCCATCGGCACGACCTGGGCGTAGCCGCCGCCGGCCGCACCGCCCTTCACGCCGAAGCAGGGCCCGAGCGAAGGCTCGCGCAGGCAGATCATGGTCTTCTTGCCGATCCGGTTGAGGCCGTCGCCGAGGCCCACCGTCGTCGTAGTCTTGCCTTCGCCGGCCGGCGTCGGGTTGATCGCGGTCACCAGGATCAGCTTGCCGTCGGGCTTCGACGACAGCGACTTGATGAAATCCATCCCGATCTTGGCCTTGGTATGGCCGTAGGGAATGAGGTGCTCCTCGGGAATGCCGAGCTTCGACGCGATCTCGCGGATCGGCTTCATCTTGGCCTGGCGTGCGATCTCGATGTCGCTGCCGACTTTCTTGCTCATGGAATGCGCTCCTGACTTCCCTATGGGGCCGATTTGGGGGCGGGTCGGCCGATTAAATTGCCGAGAGATTAGTGGGCTTTAGTGACCCTTTTTTGCCTGGCCGCGACTGTTTCCCGTCGCTTTTCCGCCAGCCCTTGGAAATCCCAGAGGGGCCATTCCATCATGGCAAAGCGCCTATGAGGGCTTCGTCATGTTTGGGCCTCGCCCAACCGGCGCAGGGCCTGGAGCCCCACCGGCGCACCGCCGAACTCCGACATGGCGTCGAGGACGGCGCCCCAGAGATACTCGGCGGAAGCGACGTCTGCCAAGAGGTGGAAGCCCGGAATCGCCCCCCCATTTGGTCCAATGGGGTCATCCCTAATGACGATGCCGCTCATCTTCGCCAAAGAGGTTTGCGCAATTTGGCCCGGCCGGAACTTGTGCGGCCGCAGGTCGACTCCGCAGATCTTGGCGAACATCTCAGGTGCCGCCGAACCGGTGATCATGAACCAGGCATGGCTGTCCTGGCGCGGCATCGGATAGCCGATCAGCTTGCGGGGCTTCTCCGTGCCCCAACTCCAGGCGCCGTTCAGCTTGTCGATCAGCGCGCCGGTCCCCTCCAGCCCGTCGATCAGGAAGATCTCAGTCGGCGCCAGGCGGGCGGCGAGCGCGCCGCCTTCCTGGCGGTAGGCCATGTTGCTGTCGGCGCCGATGCTGAGCCCCTGCCCTTGCAGCCAGTCGGCCGTGCCTGCGCCCTTGAAGCCGGTGCGCGGCAGGCCGGAAAGATCGGCAATCGCCATCTTCTGCGCGCGGCCAAGCTCGGAATCCGGGCTGCCGTAATGCATCGGCACGGCGCAGCTGTTGATGACCTCGCAGAAGGCGCCGGCAGCCTGGGTCTCGCGGTAGATCGGCGAGCGGCGGAGCTGGTTCTGGGCGAAGACTTTCGGCAGAGCCATGCTTACATCTCCTGCCGCTTGGCTTCGGAATCATAGAACGGTAGCGCGACGACCAGCGCCTCGATCATCCTTCCGCCGTCGATCTTGATCGCGATCTTCGCATCCGGCTTGGCGTCGTCGGGATGCACATAGGCGAGGCCGACGACCTTGCCGAGGTTGGGCGAGCGCACCGCCGAGGTCACGCGGCCGACGATCTCGCCATCGCGAATCACCAGGTGGCATTCCTCGGGGCAAGGCAGCGCCGGATCATCCAGGACAAAGCCGACCAGCTTCCGAATGAGCGGCATCTTCGCCATGATCTGGGTGGAGCGGCCGCCGACGAAGAAGGGCTTGGTCTTGGCCAAGGCCCAAGGCATGTCGGCCTCCCAGACATTGGTCAGGCCGTCGGTGTCCTGGCTGACGATGATATGGCCCTTCTCCAGCCGCAGCACGCGCTGCGCCTCGACACCGAAGGGACGGATGTTTTCGGCAGCGCCCGCCTCCATCAGCGCATCCCAGAGCGCCTCGCCATAGCCGTAAGGCACGTGGATCTCGTAGCCGAGCTCGCCGACGAAGCCGACGCGCAGCAGCCGGGCCGGAATACCCGCGACCGTACCCATCCGGACGCCGAGATACGGGAAGGCCTCGGCCGAAAGGTCGATGTCCGTGCAGACCTTCTGCAGCACTTGGCGGGATTTCGGCCCGGCGATGTTCACGCCGGCATAGGCCGCCGTGACGTTGGCGACATCGACGTCCAGCCGCCATTGCGCGTTCCATTGCAGCATCGAGCGATAGACCGCATCGACCCCGCTGGTGGTCGCGGTGACGTAGAAATGCTCCTCGCCGAAGCGACAGGCGACGCCGTCATCGGTGATCACGCCGGCCTGGTCGGTCATCAGCACGTAGCGCGACTTGCCGACCGCGAGCTTGGTGTAGGTGAAGGTGTACATGCGGTTCAGGAACTCGGCCGCATCCGGCCCGCGGACGTCGAGGCCGCCCAAGGTCGAGACGTCGATCAGGCCGACATTGTTGCGGACCGCCAGCACCTCCTCACGGATCGCTTTCTCGCGGTCGCCCTTCTTGCCGTAATAGGCCGGGCGCCACCAGATACCGGCCGGCATCATCTGTGCGCCCAGTTCCAGGTGGCGGTGGTGCATCGCCGTACGGCGCTCGGGATCGAAGATCCGGCCGGCGAGATGGGCGAACTTCTCCGGCGTGTAGGGTGGGCGCTGGGTGGTCACGGTCATCGAGGCGAGGTCGCGCCCGGTCTCGCGGGCGACGATCCGCACCGCGGCGACGGCCGAATGCTTGCCTTGCGACGGGCCCATGCCGACCGTGGAATAGCGCTTCAGCAGCTCGACATTGTCGAAGCCGTCGGCGATGCCGTTGATCAGGTCCTCGTACTTGAGGTCCTCGTCGAAATCGACGAACTCGCCGCCCTTGGCGTGTGGGAAGATCGGCCAGGGATGGGTCTGGTTCTTGGCGCAGATCTCGCCGGGATTGGTCGGCTCGGCACCGACCGAAAGGCCTGCCTGCTTCGCTGCCTGCCAGCCGGCCCGCGCACCATCGGCACGCACCTGGTCGAGGCTGAACACCCCGCCGACCGAGCCCGCGGCATAGATGCCGGTCGGGAGATGGTCGAGCTGGAACATGGAGCTTTCGACGCAGTATTGGAACTTGGCGCCGGCATGCAGCAGCAGATGCGCCGCCGGGCTGTAGCCGGTCGACATCAGCACCAGGTCGCAGTCATAGCTGGCGGTGGGATCGCCCAGCTTACCTTCGCCGATGATCGGCGCCACCGCGACGCCGATCACATGCTCCTTGTTGTGGTGATAGGCCTCCTGGATCGCCGAGCCGGTCACCACGGGCACGCCGGCCTTGCGCACCGCGAACGAAAGCGGTGTCACCGGCGGCACCTCGCGGAGGTCGACCACCGCCGCCACTTCGCTGCCGATCTTCAGCAGGTCGATCGCCTGGGCATAGCCGTCGTCATTGGCGGTCAGCACCACGGCCTTCCGGCCGGGGCGCACGCCGTAGAAATGAATGAGGCGCTGCGCCGCCGAGCCCAGCATGATGCCGGGCAGATCGTTGTTGCGGAACACCGCCGGCTGCTCGATCGAGCCGGTCGCGACCACCACAGCCTTGGCGCGGAGCTTGTAGAAGCGATTGCCGCGAACGATCGGAATCCAGTTGTCGGCAAAGAGGCCGGTCACCACCGCATCAGTCATGACCTTGATGTTGGTCGCGGCCCGAACGGCGCCGAGCAGGTCGCCGTCCGCCTTGCAGGCTGCCTCGCCGCTCTCGTCGAAACGCGCATAGTTGAGGCAGCCGCCGAGCTTCGGGTTCTCGTCGATCAGGATGACTTCGCCGCCGGCCTTCGCGGCCTCGATTGCCGCCGCCATGCCGGCCGGGCCGCCGCCAATCACCGCTACATCGGCGAAAAGATACTGCTTGTCGTAGTAGCCGTGATGCGCGTGCGGGTCGATCTTGCCGAGGCCGGCCATCTTGCGGACGATCGGCTCCCAGAATTTCCAGGAGCTGCGCTTCTCGTGGAAGGTCTTGTAGTAGAAGCCCACGGGCAGGAATTTCGAGACCCACTCGACGAAGCGGCCGGCGTCGCTCTCGAAGGAGCCGAAGTAGTTCTGTCCCTCGACCACCAGGCCCGGCGCGATCTTTCGCTTGTCGGCGAGGCAGTTCGGCTCGTCGGCGACCTGGACCAGGGTGTTCGCGTCCTGGCCGATCATGGTCAGCACGCCGCGCGGCCGGTGATATTTGAAGCTGCGCGAGACGATCCACTGCCCGTTGGCGCAAAGTGCACTGGCGATCGTATCGCCCTGGTAGCCCTCGACGAAGGCACCCTCGAAACTGAAGGTGACCGGCTTCGTCCGGTCGATGAACTGGCCGCGATTGGGCAGGCGGTTCATGCCGCCATAGGGCACGGGCGCGTTCATGGTTTCGCTCCCGCAAAGTCGACGCGCGATTTGAACACCTCGGAAGCCGG
The DNA here is from genome assembly GCF_041905885.1 of Dongia sp. NCBI lineage: Bacteria > Pseudomonadati > Pseudomonadota > Alphaproteobacteria > Rhodospirillales > Dongiaceae > Dongia > Dongia sp. The sequence continues at coordinate 23,270 of NZ_JAYRKD010000035.1, forward strand.
ATAGGTCTTCACGATCTCATCGGTCACGGTGTTGCGCTCGGCGATGAACCAGAAGGAGGTGGGTACATGGCACCACCATTCCCGCACCACGCCGGCGGTGTTGTTCTCCAGGAAGACGTAGTCGGCCCAGTCGCGGTCGCTGAGCTTGGCATCGTCGGGCATCGGCTTCACTTCGCCGCCCCAGACGAACTCGCTGATGTTGCGCGGACCGTTAAGCGGACAGTTCATGATTTTCATGGCTAGTGCCCCACCGAAGCGGCGCCCTTTTCACCCACCTGGCTGTAGGTGAGGAAGCGCTCGTAGGAGAAGGGCTCGATCAGCTCGTGCGGTCTGTTGTTGGCGATGGTGTAGGCCATGGTCTTGCCGCAGACCGGTGTCGCCTTGAAGCCCCAGGTGCCCCAGCCGCTGTCGATGTAATAGTTCTCAAGCGGCGTCAGGCCCATGATCGGCGAGAAGTCCGGCGTCATGTCGGCCATGCCGGCCCATTGGCGCAGGATCTTCACCTCGCCCAGCATCGGCAGCAGTTCCAGCATATGGCCGAGCAGGCCTTCCTTGAAATCGAGGGTCGAGCGGGTCGAGTAGAGGCCATAAGGATCGGTGGAACCGCCCATGACCAGTTCGCCGCGCGACGACTGCGAGACATAGACGTGCAGGCTGCCCGAGACGATGATCTGGTCCAGGAAGGGCTTCAGCGGCACCGAGACGCAGGCCTGCAGCGGGATGGTGCGGATCGGCAGCTTGAAGCCGGCCATCTTGGCAACGACCGAGGTCATGCCGGCGACTGCCTGCATCACCTGCCCGGCCCCGATCGTGCCCCGCGTCGTTTCGACGCCCTTCACCTTGCCGCCTTCGATGACCAGGCCAGTGACGCCGGTCTGCTGGTGGATCTCGACCCCCATCTGGCTGGCGCGGGCGGCATAGCCCCAGGCGACCGCGTCGTGGCGCGCGATCGATCCCGGCGGATGGTAGAGCGCGCCCAGGATCGGGTAGCGCACGTCGTCGCTCATGTTCAGCGACGGGCAGAGCTTGGCGATGTCGTCCGGATAGATCAGCTCCGAATCGACGCCAAGATGCTTGTTCACCTCGGCCCGCCAGCGGCTGGTGCGCATGGCGGCATCGGTATGCGCCAGGGTGAAATGCCCGCGCTCGGAATAGAGGATGTTGAAGTCGAGATCCTGGGAGAGATCGCGATAGAGCCGCAGCGACTCCTCGTAGAATTTGACACCTTCCGGCGTCAGATAGTTGGAGCGGATGATCGCGGTGTTGCGCGCGGTGTTGCCGCCGGCGAGATAGCCGCGCTCCAGCACGCAGACATTGGTGATGCCGTGGTTGCGGGCGAGGTAATAGGCGCAGGCGAGCGCATGGCCGCCGCCGCCGATGATCACCACGTCATAGTGGGATTTCAGCTCGCTTGCCGGCGGGATGTAGCGGAACGCCGGGTACTTCTTGCGGAGCCCGTATTTCAGCAGCCCGGTGGGCAAAAAGGCCGGCAACATTCGCGTCAGATCCCCAGGATTTCAGCAGAAACAGAGGTCGCCCGACGATAGCCGCGGTTTTCCCCCGGTTCAACAAACTTTCCCATCATTCATCACCCTGCATCTTGCCAAACTGCCCGCGCCGCTGCACCCTTGCGCCATGGCATGCCGCGCCAGCAACAACGTCGTCCGCATGGGTCCCGCCGCCGAGAAGGTGCGCGACGACTTCCTGCATTGGCAATGCCGGATTCGCCAGATCGCCATGCGCGACGGCGCCGGCCGCCCGTCGCCCGGCATGCGGCCCGCCGTTCTCGCCGAGGACGACAGCGAGCTTCATCCCGGCGTCATGGTGGTGATCCACAAGAGCGAGCCGGAGCATACGACCTCCCTGTTCCGCCACCAGGTCCTGAAGACCCAGGACCCGGTCGAGCGCTGGGAGAAGGCGATCGAGCATATGGCCGCCGGCTATTTCCAGAAATCCGCCGATTTCGACGAGCGGCTGACCGCCCTGTTCGGCCCCGCGGCGCCGATCAGCGACACCATGCTGAACCACGGTCGCGTCCTGCTGGACTTCGCCGAATACGGCCAGCGGTTCCGACTGCCGGTCTCGGTCGTGGAATTGCCGGAGCATGATCCGCTCTATCAGTCCACCTATTGGCACAATCGCCTGTTCAACCCGAACATGCCGGCCGGCGTCCGCGTGCTCTGCTTCACCCCCGATTGGCGCCGCGCGCAAGTAGACGCCGCCTGAAAAAGAGCCCCCGCTCCGGCCGAGAATGACCGGAGCGAGGGCTTCCTCGAGGTGATCAGAACTTCCGATAGGCCTTGTTCAGGTCCACCATCGGGTGACGCTTCGACATCTGGAACTTGATCAGCAGCTCGCGCGCGATCATGTCGCGGTCCTGCTGGTTGTCCGGCAGCTTGATGTTCTTCGGCACCGTCACCCAGCCGTTGATGTTGCGGTCGAACACCGCCGCTCTACCTTCCTCGTAGCCCATGTGGACGTCCTCGAGCCAGTTGAGGTCGTCCCAGCCCATGATCTCCATGTACTTCTTCAGAAAGGGCGTGATCCGCCCGTAATCCGGCACTAGGTTCACATCGTAGCGATAGCCGATGTGCTGCCCGATCTCCTTCTCGCGCGCGGAATCCAAGCCTGACGGCGACTTCAGGAACTTGTTGACGTCGTCCTTGCCCTTGCCGCCCTTCGGCGCGGTCGGTTTTGCCATGATGCGCTCCTCAGTACCGGTTCATGTCGGGGCGGCCGACGGTGTGCTGCGAGCCGGCGAGCGGCACCTGGGCAAGCGCGGAGGCTTCCATGGTCAGGGCCGCGAGGTCTTCCGGCTCCAGCGAGTGGATGTTGGTCTTGCCGCAGGCGCGGGCCATCATCTGCGCCTCGATGGTGAGGCAGTGCAGGAAGTTGTAGACCCGCTCCGCCGCCTCGTCGGGATCCAGCCGCGCGCGCAGCTTCGGATCCTGGGTGGCAACGCCGACCGGGCAGCGGCCGGTATGGCAGTGATAGCAATAGCCCGCCTCGCAGCCGATCTCGTTCGGGAAGTCGGCTTCCGGGATATCCTTGTTGCAGTTCAAGGCCATCAGCGCCGAATGACCGATCGCGACCGCGTCGGCGCCGAGCGCCAAGGCCTTCGCGACGTCGCCGCCGTTCCGGATGCCGCCGGCATAGACCAGGCTGATCTCGCCCGACTTGCCCACGTCGTCCAAGGCCTTGCGGGCCTGGCGGATCGCGGCGATGCCGGGAACGCCGGTCTCTTCGGTCGCGACATGCGGGCCGGCGCCGGTACCGCCTTCCATGCCGTCGATGTAGATGGAGTCAGGACCGGTCTTCGCCGCCATGCGGACGTCGTCATAGACGCGGGCCGCACCGAGCTTCAGCTGGATCGGGATCTGGCCGTCGGTCGCCTCGCGCACCTCGTTGATCTTCAGCGCGAGATCATCGGGGCCAAGCCAGTCCGGATGGCGTGCCGGCGAGCGCTGGTCGATGCCGGCGGGCAGCGAGCGCATTTCCGCGACCTGGTCGGTCACCTTCTGGCCCATCAAATGGCCGCCCAAGCCGACCTTACAGCCCTGGCCGATGAAGAACTCGCAGGCATCGGCCAGCTGCAGGTGGTGCGGGTTGAAGCCATAGCGCGACTGGATGCACTGGTAGAACCACTTGGAGCTATAGCGGCGTTCGTCGGGGATCATGCCGCCTTCGCCGGAGCAGGTCGCGGTGCCGGCCATGGTGGCGCCACGGGCCAGCGCGATCTTCGCCTCGAAGGAGAGCGCGCCGAAGCTCATGCCCGTGATGTAGACCGGGATGTCGAGCACCAGCGGGCGCTTGGCCTTCGGACCGATCACGGTCTTGGTCAGGCATTTCTCGCGATAGCCCTCGATCACGAAGCGGGTCAGCGTTCCGGGCAGGAAGGTCAAGTCGTCCCAGCTCGGGATCTTCTTGAAGAGCGAGAAGCCGCGCATGCGGTAGCGGCCGAGCTCCGACTTGATATGGATATCGTCGATCACCGTCGGGGGAAAGATGAAGCTGTTGCCCAGCCGATGGGTGTCGCGCGACAGCGGCTTCTTGTTCTTTTTCGGCGCGGGCTTGCCGGCCGGCTTCGGCGCGGTCTTGATCAGCTTAACCGCGGCCTTCGACTTTGCCAGCTTGGGCGTGCTTTTCTTCGCCGGGGTCTTCTTCGCGTTTGCCATGAGAGTTTCCTTTCGATCCCCGGATTACAGAATGAGCTTCTTCTCGGAAGGCTCGAGATTGTCGTAGTTCCAGAGCTGACGCCCGGCGACGATCTTGGTCATGTTCTTGACGCCCTTCGGCGCCTTCAGGCCGTAGAGCTTCAATTTCCGTTCGAGCCACTGGCAGTCGAGCTCGGTCATCTCGCCCGGCACTGCATCGACGCCGAGTTCCTCGATCTTGCCGCCGACATAGATCGTGCCGTCGTACATCGAATCGCCGAGGTTCTTGCCGGCATCGCCGAGGATCACCATGCGGCCGCGCTGCATCATGAAGCCGCAGAAGGCGCCGGCCCTGCCGCCGACGATGATCGTGCCGCCCTTCATGTCGATGCCCATGCGGGCGCCGACATCGCCCATGCAGACCAGATCGCCGCCGCGGATCGCGGCACCGAAGGTCGAGCCCGCGTTCTTCTCGACGATCACGGTCCCGGCCAGCATGTTCTCGGCGCAGGACCAACCCACCCGGCCCTTGATCCGGACGTTCGGCCCGTCGATCAGGCCGACGCCGAAGTAGCCGAGGCTGCCCTCGATGATCAAGTTCAGCTTGTTCAGGATGCCGACCGCGACCCCGTGCTTGGCGCCCGGGTTCTTCAGCACGATGGTGCCGTTGCCCTTGCTGAGCAGCTCGCGGATCTTGTGGTTGATCTCGGTCGGCGTCAGCTTTGCCGCATCGAACTCGGCGCGCTTGTTGAAGTCGACGTCGTAGGCGCCGGGATAGGTGAAATTCTCCTCGGCATCCGGCTCGAAGAATCGTTGCTGGGTGCGGCCCGAGAGACGCTCGGTGTGCATCCCCATGTCATGCGATTTGGTACGAAGCGCCATGGCAGGTTTCCGTTCTCTCGTTATCGCTTCCAGACCCGAACCTCGCCCTCATAGGGGTCGAAGGTGTCGATCTCTTTCGGGAAGATGCTGCGGATCGCGACTTCTTCAGAGGCCAGGGCCACGAAGTCGTCGCTCTCGTAGAGCACCATCGGCTTGGCGGCCATCACGTCCTTGGCCATGCCGAGGCTGTCGGCGGTGGCGACGACATAGGTGAAGACGCCATCCAATTCATCGATGGATTCCTTCATCGCGTCCTCGAGCTTGGCGCCCTGCTGCATCTTGTCGGCCAGATAGACCGCGATCAGCTCGGAATCGCAGTTCGACATGAAGCGGTGGCCGCGGCGTTCCAGATCGCGCCGGCCGCCCCAGTAGTTGGTGAGCTGGCCGTTATGAACGACCGAGACGTCGGCAAACGGATAGGCCCAATAGGGATGCGCCGAGCGGATATCGACGTCGGATTCCGTCGCCATGCGGGTATGGCCGATCGCGTGGCTGCCCTTGAAGCCCTGCAGGTGATACTGGTCCGAGACGACGGCGGCATCGCCCAGATCCTTGATCAGCTCCAGGCCGTAGCCGAGCGACAGGATCTCGACCCCCTCGATGTCCTCGATGTAGTTGGCGAGCTTGCGCTTGTCGCCGCCGTAGTCGATTACCGAGCGGTAGGCGTATTCGGTGGCGTCTTCCTCGGAGACGACCTGCGCACCGAGCTCCTTGAGGCGCTTCTCGACCTCTTTCTTGCGCTCCTTGACTTCCTCATGGATGTGGAAGCCGTGCTTCATCTCCTCCTGCTCGGCCGCCTTCCAGCGCATCACCAGGGCGTTGCCCTTGGGCGAGCCGTAGAGCGCATAGCCGGTGGAATCCGGGCCGCGATGCTTCAGGCTCTGCAGCATCGCCGTCATTTCCTTGCCGATATCGCCGGTCTTGCCGCGGTGAATCAGTCCCGCAATTCCGCACATGGCGTTACTCCCTTCTCTCGTTCCGCACGGAGTCTGCGGCACCCCCTCCCCACCCTCCCCCGAAGTCGGGGGAGGGCTTTGATCGCGTCCCTCCCCCGTCTTCGGGGGAGGTTAGGAGGGGGTGCCCCACAATGACTCCATCCAATTGCTGTTACGGCAGGCAGTCCCAATAGGTCTCGAGATCCCAATGCGTGACGGTGGCCATGTAGCGCTCCCACTCGTCGGTCTTGTAATGCTTGAAGACCCGGTACATCTCGTCCGGCAGCGCCGACTTGATGACTTCGTCGTTCTCCAGGCGATCCAGAGATTCACCGAGCGACATCGGCAGCTTCTTCACCTTCTTGCCGGCCGACATCGCCTCGTAGATGTTGCGCTCTTCCGGCTCGCCGGGGTCGAGCTTCGAGGTGATGCCGTCGTCGAAGGCCTTGAGAAGCGCGCCGGCCATCAGATAGGGGTTCACCGCGGCATCGACCGAGCGGTACTCGAAGCGGCCCGGCGCCGAGATGCGCAAGGCGCAGGTGCGGTTCTGGTAGCCCCAGTCGGCGAAGACCGGTGCCCAGAAGCCCGTATCCCAGAGCCGGCGATAGGAGTTCACCGTCGAGGAGCCGAGCGCGGTCAAGGCACCCAGATGCTTGATCACGCCACCGATGCAGTTGAGGCCGATCGGTCCCGGCTTGGCCTGGCCCTTCAAGGGCAGGAAGGTGTTCTCGCCGCCCTTGCGGTAGGAGAACACGTCCTTCATGCCCGGCAGCGGCTTGTTGTGCAGGTCGTTGACCGTGTCCTGGCCGCCGCGCCAGAGCGAGAGGTTGTGGTGGCAGCCCGACGCCGAGACGCCCATGAAAGGCTTCGGCATGAAACAGGCGATCAGGTCGAACTCGCGCGCGACCTGGGCGCAGATCTGCCGATAGGTGGTGAGGCGGTCGGCGGTGCGCATGCAGTCGTCGAACATGAAGTTCAATTCGAGCTGGCCCGGCGCGTCCTCATGGTCGCCCTGGATCATGTCGAGACCCATGGCGTTGGCGTATTCGATCACCCGCATGAAGACCGGGCGCAGCTTCTCGAACTGGTCGATGTGATAGCAGTTCGGCTTGGAGAAGCCGCCGTCCGGCAATCCGTCGGCGCCCTTCTTCAGCCACATCATCTCCGGCTCGCAGCCGTGGCGGAGATGCAGGCCCTTGTGCTTCTTCTGGAACTCGTTGTGCAGGATGCGGAGATTGCCGCGGCAATCCGAGGTCAGGTGGCCGCCGGGATTCTTGCGCTCCTCGCGGTTGCGGAAGCAGGTGCAGAAGACGCGGGCGACGCGCTTGTCCCAGGGCAGCTGCACGAAGGTCTCGGGGTCGGGAATGCCGACCAGCTCCGAGGCCTCGGGGCCGTAGCCGATATAGCGCTTGTGGCGATCGGTGAAGAGGTTCGCGGTCGAGCCGTAGACCAGCTGGAAGCCCTTCTCGGCGACCGATTCCCAATGATCCGCCGGGATGCCCTTGCCGACGATGCGGCCGGTGACGGAGACGAACTGGTAGTAGATATACTTGATGTCGAGTTCTTTGATCTTGTCGCGGACTTGCTTGACGAGCTCTTTGCGGCCCTTGGCGTTTACATGTGCCTCGAGGTCAGTCATCTGAGTTCTCCCGTTTATTATCGGCGGGCCTCGGAAAGCCCCGCCTCCCTGTATCGGCGGTCCCCCGCCGAGAACTCTCAGTACCTCGTCCTTCTCCTCCTCAGCTCCAGGGGAAGGGCGAATTGGATGTCGGATGCAGCTTGCCTTCGGCGAAGCGCGAGAAGCGGAACGGCCGCAGGATCTCGTCGCCCATGCCGCAGATGTCGTCCGCGACCAGCTTGCCGACGCCGATCATCTTGTAGCCGTGGTTGGAATCCGCGATGAAATAGGCGTTCTCGCAGAACCGGTCGAACACCGGGAAGCTGTCCGCGGTGAAGCAGCCGATGCCGCCCGAGGGCTCCTTCTTGTATTTCGGCATCTGGCCCTCGAAGCGTTTCTGGCAGAACGCGAGCGCCGAGACCCACATATGCGCGAAGTCGTCGCCGACGATGAAATCCGGGCTCTCGGTGCCGTAAGGGTCGACCGCCACGTCGTCGATCTTCTTCTTCACCTTGAACGGCATCGCGCCGCCCTGGATGCCGCCGAAATGGAAGTCCGGCTTGTAATAGATGCCCCAGAGCTTGTCGGTGATCAGCGACTTGTCTTCATCGGAATAGAGCGGCGCGTCGGTATCGACATGGATAACCGGCGGCATCTTGCCGTCGTTGGTCTTCTGGTAGTCGGGATCGACGCCGAGCGTGCCTTCCTGCAGCGACCAATAGACCCACATCGGCACGTTCTCGTGAACCTTGCCGTCCTTGCCCTTGATCGAGATCGCATCCGGGAGATCGAGCATGTGCCAGATCGCGCGCACCCAGGGGCCGACGCCGACGATCACCTGGTCGCATTGCACCGAGCCCTTGTCGGTCTCGACCGCGGTGATGGCGCCCTTGTTGTCGCGCTTGAAGCCGGTGACCTTGACGCCGGTCATGATCCGGACACCCTCGTCCTCCGCCTTCTTGGCGAGGCCGTAGAGCGAGGCGGTGTTGTTGGCGTAGCCGCCCTTCTTCTCATGCAGGACCGAGGTGATGCCCTTGGCCTGCCAGTCCGAGAACAGGCCCTGCATGTATTTCATGCAGTCCTTCTCGCCCTCGATGAAGGTGGAGGGATAGCCGATCTCCTTCTGCTGGGCGTAGATCGAGGCCACGTCCTGGTGCATCACCTCGGGGCTGATCTGCATATAGCCAACCGGGTGATAGGAGAAGGCTTCGGGATCGCGCTCCCAGACCGAGACGCTGTGCGCCATCAGCCGGCGCATGGCCGGCTGGAAATAGTTGTTGCGCACGACGCCGCAGGCGATGCCCGAGGCGCCTGAGCCGATCCCGCCCTTATCGATCAGGAGGATGTCCTTGCCGCTGCCCTTCCCGGACTTGCGGAGATTTTCAGCGAGATGCCAGGCCGAGCTCAGGCCATGAATACCGGCACCGATGACAACGAATTTCACTTGCGCGGGAAGCGCCATGGCCGAGTCCACTCCGAGGCAGGTCGAAGAACTGGTACAGCAGCAGAAGAGACGCGCTTCCCCATCCGATTCCGCTGTTCTTCACGTCGCTGCGAGTTGACCGGTGCGGTTCGGCGCGCCCATAATCTCAGCATAGCATGGCCCATTTGCCAACCTATTTTTTACAAAGGTATTGAATTGGCTCGAATTGGTGCAGAGGCCACGGATACGGCCACCCTCGCGGAAACCGGTCCCACGGTGGTCCCGGTGGATGCGGCGCGCGGCTCGGCCTGGATTGCCGACCAACTTCGCCAGGCGATCGTGGAAGGCAGCTACAAATTCGGCCAGAAGCTGCCAGCCGAGCGCCAGTTGGCCGAGGCCTTCAACGCCTCGCGCACCACGGTGCGTCTCGCCCTCGACCGACTCGAGACCGACAAGCTGGTGGCGCGCCGGATCGGCAGCGGCACCTTCGTCTCCTACCGCCAGCCCGGCGAAACCGACGACATCGCCGAGATCACCTCGCCGGTGGAGCTGATCGAGGCGCGGCTCGCGATCGAGCCCTATATGACTCGCCTCGCCGTGCTCAACGCTTCAGCCAAGGACCTCGAGAAGCTGGTCGAGGCCTGCGAGATGGCGGAAGCCGCCGGCAATGACCCGACGCGATTCACCGAATGGGACACCCAGTTCCACATCCGCATCGCCGAGGCCTCGCACAACCCGCTGATGCTCTGGATCTACCGCCGGGTGAACGAGATTCGCGCCCATGACCAATGGGCCTCGATGCGCGACAAGATCCTCACCCCGCAGCGTATCGCCGACTACAACCGCCAGCACCGGGCGCTGGCCGAGGCCATTGCAAGCCGCGACGTCGAAGGCGCCGTGGCGATGGTGACCAGCCACCTGCACTACGCCAGGCGGCAGCTGATGGGCGCCGAGGGTAGTGTCTAAGCCGGTTAGTCCGGCCAGACCTTCTCCAGATCGAATGCAAGAGCCGTATCACCGCCGTCGCCGACTGCTGCGACGGTAAAGCTGCCCCCCGGATAAAATTCGACACTGGCGCCATTCCCCTCGAGTTGCGCAAAGAGCTCATAGGCATCTTCGCCGCGGCTCGTTGAGGAATCGAAGCTCGGATGGGTAATGAATGTCACACATCCGCCCCGTGCGGGCTCACCGCCGATAACTTTGTAGGAACACTCCGCGACGAATCCTCCGGATTTCTTGGATCTGCGTACTTTACAAATCAGCTTCCGCGACCCGTTGTCGGAAATGGTTCCGAACAATTCGATGTTTGGATCGTCAAGCAAGTAATCATTGATGACGGGACGATCTACTTTTGGAATCCGAAATCTAACCGCAAGGTCGTTGTAGTGCAGGCATAGGACTCGACTGGGAATACACCATGCGACTTTCTTTCCAGATTGCTCTGCTACCACCAATCCGACAAACGCTCCCAGGTCCTCGCACCACACGGGCGCACCGCTAAAGCCTCCCTCCACCAGAAGATTGCTGTTGCTATCCATCTGAACCAAACCAAGTGCATCCGCCGCAGACAGCGAGCCCCGAACATTGCGGCCTTGAGGGTCGCCGCCGGGAAAGCCGAAGACTGAGAATACTTTTCCACCATGACGGAGCGGAGCTGCAAACTGGATGGGGGTAATCGCCAATTGTTCCTCAGAACGAATCCGTAGCAGACAAAGGTCAGACGAATAAGCTTTGTCGTCTTTTCCCCAGTCTTCCGTGACATCTGTCTTCACGATCGGTTGTCCGATCACACCGACCAGTCTGACGTTGACATTGCCCGTTGCGGCGCCTCTGGCAACAACGTGCGAGCACGTCATCACGTGGTGCGCGTCCAAGAGACAGCCGGAGCCAAGGATGCGGTTCTCAGCGCCGAGTACGCTGACGACGCGGGCCGTCTCTTGGTCGGTTACGCGAAGCGCATAGGCCATCGACCCATACCTCTGTTGATCAGCGAAGAAATCGAAAGGCGTTACGGCCAAGCAAGCGTCACTTTGAAGTTGGCTTTTGCCGAGCCCTCGGTGACCAAGGGAATGCCGGCCTTGCCGCCAACTTCGATGCCGAACTCAATTTGAATCTTTCCTGGAGCAATACTCTTCAACGATTCCAGCGCTTGCCTCGCCATGAGGATGACCGGCTGCAATTGTTCGCCGAAGTCCTTCGCAACACCTTGGATTTCCTCAATCCCTCTGACGCCGGCCGGCAGCACCATGTCGCCAGATGATGATTCGAATAGGATGACTGTCGACTTTTCCGGATTGTTCGGGTCGGCCACCCGAAGAGCTATTTCTCCCATGTGCATCCCCTGCATTCTGGATGCAATATAATACTACTTTCTCGTGTGGTGGCAATCGATGATCTACGCGCGCTGGCTCGGCGGCGGCCCTAGGTCTCTGAAGGTGTCAGAAACGGTTCAGCAACCCCTTGTGCGACATCAGCCCCAGGCAGATGTCGCGCACCAGCCCCTGCTTGTGGGGCCCGCGATCCGGATAGCGGATCATGTTGTCGCCGTTATGCATGAACACCAGGCCGCCACGGCCGTGATCGGTCGGGTATTGCCAGAGCCAGTCGGCGGGTTTCGGATCCTCGGCGCTGCCGATATCGGTCAGCCAGATCGCACCCTCCGGCATGGTCGACCAGCCGCGCACATACTGGCCGAAGATGCCCTGCCAGCCGTCGAAGCCCTCCGGCATGTTCTTGAAGAAGCCCAAGGGATCGTTGCGGACCCGCACCTGGATGTTGGTGAAGGGCCGCGGCGGCACCGCCTGGAAGCTGTGCAGGAACGGCAGGAACGGAATCGCCGGCTCCGCGCAGAGGATCAGGTGTCCGCCGCGCGCCAGGTAATCGAGCAGCAGGTCCTGCTTCTCGCGCAGGAAGAACTGGTCGTGGATATGCGGGATGAACAGGATGTCGGTCTCCGCCAGAACGGCGGCGTCGAGCTGGTACTGTGGATGGAACTTCACGCAGCCGCAGGTGCCTTCGAAGCTCTCGGCGAAGCCGGGCGCGGACCATTCCTCGGAGTCCTCGTAGCACTGCAGGTAGGTGACGGTGAAATCCTCGGTCTCCCGCACGATGCCGAGCTCGCGGTTGAGCCAGGGATAGAACGCCTTCAGGAACCGCGCGCAGGCCGGCATGAAGCGCTCGCCGTTATGCACATGCGGGTCGAGGGTGGAGACGATGAGGCGCCCGCCGCCTGGAAGCTTCGGGAAATCCAGGAACAGGCTGCCGCTGTCATCGTCGAGATCGAGCGCGCTGATCGCCTCAGGGTGATGGTCGAACACGCCGAACCAGTGCCAGCTCATGTCCTTCAGCGGGATCACGTCGCAGATCGGGTGCCGGGGCTCTTCCGGCTGTTTGATCTCCAGATAGGGCTGCGGCTTGGTCCACCACAGCCAGTCCTTGGCGTCGATCGGCCGCATCTTCAGCTCGACCACGTCGATCCATTCATGGATGCCCTTGCAGGAGAAGGCGACCAGGAAGCCGCCGTTGCGGACATAGGCGTTCAGCTGCGCCGCATAGCGGCGGATGGTGACGGCATCCATGCTGTCCGGGATCACCACGGCGGCATACTGACCAAGATCGCAGGTCTCCAGCTCGCGCAGGTAGACCATGTCGTCGAGCAGATGCGCGAAATCCTGGTAGCTGGTCAGCTGGCTGGCGCAGCCCCAGGTCAAGTAGGCGATCTTCTTGGTTCTGGTCGGCAGGATGGCGTTCATGCGGCATATGTGGGCGCAAAGGTGAAGCGTCCGTCCGGGGCGAACTCGGCCCGGGCGATGGGAACGTCATAGACGCTGGAGAGGTTCTCCGCGGTCAGGACTTCGCTGACCGGGCCGTGGCGATAGCGCCGCCGGTCGTTCATCAGCAGCACGTGGCTGGCAACCTCCAACCCATGCTGCGGCGCATGGGTGGTGAAGACGATGGTCAGCCCCATGTCGCGGTTGAGCCGCCGCAAGGTATGGATCACGACGGCCTGGTTCTTGTAATCGAGCGCCGAACAGGGCTCGTCGAGGATCAGGATCTCGCATTCGGAGGCGAGCGCCTGCGCGATGATCGCCAGCTGCCGCTGGCCGCCGCTCAGAGCGTTGAACGGCCGGTCGCGCAGATGCGCCACCTGCATCAGCTCGAGATAGCGCTCGGCGACCGCGTAGTCGGCCTTGCGCGGGGCGGTGAACAGCCCGAGATGCCGCGCCCGGCCCATCAGCACGATGTCCAGCACCGAGAAGGCGAAGGTCGCCTGAAAGAGCTGCGGCACGTAGCCGATGCGTCCGGTCTTGGCGACGGATCCGCTGTCGGGATGCCGCAACCCGACCAGGCAGTTCAGCAAGGTGGTCTTGCCGACGCCGTTGGCGCCGAGGATCGCCAGCACGTCGCCCTTGGCCACGCCGAGGCTGTAGCCTTCGAGGATGGTCCGCCCGCCGAGCGAGACCCCGAGGTCGCGGACCTCAATCATGCGCCCATCCGCTCTTCGACTGGAGGCGGCGCAGGATCACCCCGAAGACCGGCACGCCGATCAAGGCGGTGATGATACCGATCGGCAGCTCGGCGACCGTAACCGTGCGCGCGATGTCATCGACCAGCAGCATGTAGATCGCGCCCAGCAGCGCCGAGACCGGCAGCAGGCGGCCGTGGTCCGGTCCGACCATGGCGCGGGCGAGATGCGGGATCACCAGACCGACCCAGCCGATGATGCCGCAGGTCGCAACGATGCCTGCCGAGATACAGGCGACGGCGGCATAGACGATCCACTGCACCCGCTCGATCGGCGAGCCCAGGGCGCGTGCCTTCTCCTCACCCAACGAGAGGATGTTGATCTGGTAGCGCAGCATGAAGATGAGGATCGACGGCGGGACGATCGCAGCCGCCATCAGCACCAGGTCCTTGTAGCCGGTCGAGGCGATGCTGCCCATCAGCCAATAGGTGATCGCCGGCAGCTTCTGGTGCGGATCGGCCAGCAGCTTGATGATCGAGATCGCCGCCTCGAAGAAGGCCGTGACGACCACGCCGGCCAGCACGAAGGTCAAGGTCGAGGTACGGCCTTTGACCGTCGCCAGGAAACGGACGATCAGCAGGCTGGCGATGCCGCTGCCGAAGGCGGCACCCAGCACCACCGTGCCGCCGCCGACCAGCAGGATCGCCAAAGTCCCGCCGAAGCCGGCGCCGGCGGTGACACCGATGATGCCGGGATCGACCAGCGGGTTGCGGAACAAGCCCTGCAGCGCCGCCCCGGACAGCGCCAGGCCGGCACCGACCAGCAGCGCGGCGAGGATGCGCGGCAGCCGCACCGCCGTCACCACGTTGGCATCCACGTCGCTCCAGGTGGGATTTGCCACTGGCACGACGTGGTTCCAAAGGATCAGCCAGGCATTGGTCATGCTGACGCCGTAGCGGCCCAGCGTGACCGAGTAGACCACGGAGAGGACCAGCAGCAGCGTGAGCGCCGCGATGACGAGCCAGCCGCGCCGCCGCACATCGAGTGCGGCGAAGCTGTCACGCCAGGTCGCCGTCGCAGTCCGCACGATGGGATCAGCCGAGGATATCGTTATATCCGGTGGAGCCCTTGTTCTGCTCAAGCTCCAGGATCGACTTCACCTGATCCTCGGTGACGTCCTTCTGGTAGATCAACTTGTAGGCGTCCTTGACCGTGGCGGTGAAATTCTTCTCCGGGAACAGGTCCGGGTGCGCCACGCGCGCCAGCCACTCGTCGGAGAGATAGATCTCCGCTGAATCCGGCGAGCGGTTGAACTGCGGGAACTTGTAGACCCGCTTGTTCTTCACCGCGTCAACCGCGGCGAACATCGGGTTCCCGTAGATGTCGGCGGGCTTCAGGTCCTGGGCATAGGCCGGGATGACGATGATCTGCGGATTCCAGACCAGCAGCTGCTCGGCGTCGATGGTGCGCCACCACTCGCCGGAATCGTCGGCGGCAAGGTTCTGCGTCCCGGTCAGCGTGAAATCCTGGGAGCTGTTGGCAACGACCTGGATGCTCTCCTTGACCTGGTCCACCACCAGCATGCCGGTGGACTTCGCCAGCTTCGCCTTGGCGAAAGTGTCGGTCAGCGCCTTCCAGGACTTGTCCTGGGTCGCGAGAATGGTCTGGGCGCGATCGATGCGGGTCGAGGTATAGCCGGCCAGCATCAGGTAATCGCGGCGGTGCTGGTTGGTGCAGCAATCCCAGCCGACCACTTGCAGGTTCACCCGCTCCAGCGGCTCGATGATCTTCGGATCGAACACCCATTGCAGCACGAGGTCGGGCTTCAGGGCGAGGATCGCCTCGACATTGGGCGCGAAGCCCTCGCCGGCGACGTCGAAGTTGAGCTTCAGCAGCTCCGGCATCAGCTCTTCATAGATCCCGTTCGAATAGGTCTTCTTGCCCTTCACGTTGACGCCGACGATATGCTCGGTCGTCCCCTCGACCGCACTGTGAACGAGCGGGCCGGAAGCAAACATCGAGACGATGCGCTTCGGCGGCTCCTTCAAGGTGATCACCTTGCCGCGATGGTCTAGAAAGGTGACGTCCGCCTGTGCCGCACCCGTCGCCGCCAGCAGGATCGCCGCTGCGCCGATTGATTTCCCCATGTGTCGCATCGTCTCCAGCCTCTCTCCGATCGATAGATGAGGCCGCGACGCTAACGCAAATGCGAATTATTCGCAAGCGCAACAGAAAAAGGGGGCAGAGAGGAACCTCCGCCTGTTTCCCGAGCCGATCCTTGGAAAGATTAAGCCCGATCGATCCGCGCCGCGTAACAGCCGCGCCGGGCGAAATGGGCGTGCAGATAGTCCACCCCGTCGATCGCGAACAGCTTCTCGATCATCGGCGAGAGCTCGCTGCCGTCGACCACGTCGGCCTCCAGCATCATGCCGGCCTTATCATAGGCGCGGATCGAGAGCAGCCGCCGCGCCAGGTAATCCGGCACCGCATCGACCACGTCCCGCCCCGCCTTCGCCGTCTCGCGGACGAAGATCGGACCCTTGGCGCGATAGGGCGAGCTCTGTTGGTCCAGATGCCCGTAATTGAGCAGCAGCAGCGTCTCGCCCGGCTCGGCATCGGCCAGGGTGACCCGGCAGGGAAATCCCGGCTTCTCGTCACAGATGGCGCGGCGGGCGCCGTGCTTCAGCAGCTCTTCGTCGGAAAGGCCGAACAGGGCCCGGAAGGGCTCGACCGGCAGGCTGGAAATGCGGAACGACATGGCGGACCTCCATTGCGGATGGTCAGATGTAGTCCCTCCGCCCGCCGGAATCTCTCCGATCCTTGCGCGGCTAAGCCCGGATCAGCGGACGGGTCAGGCAGGTCGGGCCGCCTTCGCCCGGCACCGAGATCGCGTCGGCGTCGATGACATTGACCTTGCAGCCGGCGGCTTCCATCCGCCGCTTGGTTTCCGGGTTGCCTTTCACCATGACCACTTCGCGGGGGGCGATCGCCAGCACATTGCAGCCCATGCTGGCGAACTCCTCGTCCGGCACCTCGACGAATTGATGGCCGTGGTCGATCAGCCATTCCCGGAAGGTGACCGGCATCAGCGGCGAATAGACCAGCTGCAGCTTCTCGTCCAAGGGGCTGATGATCGACATCAGGTGGAAGACGTCGCTGGGGCCCTTGTAATGCGGCAGGACCGCGACCTCGACATGCACGTCGCCGCCGACGATCTCCTTGAACTGCCGGATCCCTTCGGCATTGGTGCGGTAGCCGCGCGCGATGCCGACATGGCGCTGGTCGAGCCAGATGATGTCGCCGCCCTCGACCTTGCCCGCGCCGGTAATGGCGCCGGCGACCGGGATGCCGGCCTTCTTGAAATGCTCGCCGTGGACGCCGGGTTCGGCCGAACGCGCCGGTTTGCCCATGTTGCAGAGGATGACGCCGCGCGCGCAGACCGTCGCCGCATCGCGGACATAGAGGCTGTCCATGGTGAGGGATTCCTGCGCCGGCAGGTAGACGACCTCGGCGCCGACGCCCTGGATGATCTCGACCAGCCGCTTGTGCTCGGCGACGGCGAGGTTGAAATCCGGCCGGGTGTGGTAGTTCAGCGCCTGCCATTCGGCATCGACCTTGGCCTGGCCCTGCATCGCCTGCTCCGGGCGCCGCAGGGCGACCCGCTTCAGGCGGCCGTATTCGTTGAGCTTGAGCTCGTTCATTCCGACGGACATGCGCTTCCCCTCATTGGACGGCGAGAGGATTAGACGAACCGCCCGCGTGCCGCAACTAGCGCGCCAGGACCACCAGGCTCTCCGCCCGGCAGCTCAGGCGCAGCATGGCGCCCGGCTCAACCGCGGCATCCGGCGGCAGGCGCAGCACGAAATCCTGGTCGCCGCGCTCGGCCTTGGCCAGGACGCGATAATGCGCGCCCTGGAAGGTCGCCTCGCGGATCCGCGCCGAGCCCAGATCGATCGCGGCGCTGTCGGTGCGGATATTTTCCGGCCGCACGATCAGCACCACCTCGGCGCCGACCGGTTGCGCGGTCGCGGCATGGACCAGCCCGATCGCCGTCTCGACCGCATTGCTGCCGGAAACGCGACCGGAGATTTGGGTGCTCTCGCCCATGAAGGTGGCGGTGAACAACGTCGCCGGACGCTCATAGATGCGCTTCGGCGCACCCGCGTCCTCGATCCGACCCTTGTTCATGACCACGACCAGCGAGGCCAAGGCCATCGCCTCCTCCTGGTCATGGGTCACATGCACGAAGCTTCTTCCGGTGCGGCGCTGCAGGGCCAGCAACTCGTCCTGCATCTGTCGCCGGAGGTTGAGATCGAGCGCGCCCAAGGGCTCATCCAACAGCAGGATCTCCGGCTCCACCACCAAGGCCCGCGCCAGGGCAACGCGCTGGCGTTGCCCGCCGGAGAGTTCGTGGATGCCGCGGGTGCCATAACCGGCAAGACCCACCAGATCAAGGGCCGCGGCGATGCGCTTCTCGCGTGCATCGCCGGCAACGCGGCGCACCTTGAGGCCGAAACCGACATTGCCGGCGACCGACATATGCGGGAAGAGCGCATAATCCTGGAACAAGGTCGTGGTCGGGCGCTGCGCCGGCGAGAGCGCCGTCACGTCGCGCCCGGCGATGGAGACCCTGCCGGAGGTCGGCACGGTGAAGCCGCCGATCACCGAGAGCAGCGTCGTCTTGCCGCTGCCCGACGGCCCCAGCAGCACGACATAGGCACCCTGCTCCACAGCCAGCGAGACCCGGTCGAGCGCGGTGACCGCGCTGTAGATCTTGGAGATAGCTTCGACTTCGAGATGGGCGGTCATGCGCGGTGTTTCCGGAACAGCAGCAGCTCTACCACAACCAGCATCACGATCGAGCAGAGGAAGATGAAGGAGCCGACCGCGTTGGTCTGCGGGCTCAAGCCGCCGCGCAGCATGCTCCAGATCACGACCGGCAGGGTCACGTCGAACCGCGTCACCAGGAAGGCGATGATGAACTCGTCCCAACTCAAGGTGAAGCAGAGGCAGAAGGCGGCGACCAAAGCCGGCGCGATCATCGGCATGGTGACCTGCGCCAGCACCCGGAAGGTCGAGGCGCCGAGATCCCGGGCCGCCCATTCGATCTTGCGCTGGTGCTCGCCGAGCTGCGCCAGGCAGATCGCGAAGGCGAGCGGCATGTTGATGACCACATGGCCGATGACCACGGTCCAGAGCGAGGGCCCCAACCCGAGCCAGGAGATCGTGACCAGGAGCCCCATGCCGACCAGCAGATAGGAGACCGCCAGCGGCAGGATGATCACGCCCTGCAGCAGCCGCCGCGCGGGAAACTCATAGCGGGAGATGCCGTAGGCCGCGAGAAAGCCCAAAATGACCGAGATCGCCGACGAGGAAATGCCCACGATCAGGGAGTTGATCAGGCCATCGGTCATCCGGTCGCTGGTGAAGATGGTGACGTACCATTGCAGGGTCGGGCCCTTGAACGGCGGCACGGCGAGGCGGCCGTCCTGGAAGGAGAACAGGATCAGCACCGCCACCGGCAGCAAGATGAACACGTAGCAGGCGGTCAGGTAGAAGCCCGACAGCAGATTCCCGAGCTGCCGCGTCACAGCCGGGCACTCCGCATCGGCTTCTGAATCAGGAGATAGACCGCGGCGACGATGACGGTCAGCACCAGCGACATGACCGAAGCCATCGGCAGGTCGAGCTGGCGCTGGATCTGCATCATGATCACCTGCGGCAGCAGCAGCTCCTTGTTCCCGCCGAGGATCTGCGGCGTGATGAAGTCGCCGATGCAGAGCACGACCGTAAGAAAGGCGCCGACCGTCATCCCCGGCACGCTCAGCGGCAGGGTCACCGCCAGGAAGCTCTTCCAGGCCGAGGCGCCGAGGTCCTGGGCCGCCAGCACATAGCGCGGGTTGATCTGCACCAGGTTGGCGTAGATGGTCAGCGCGTTCAGCATGATGAAGAAATGCACGAAGCCGAGCACCGTCGCGTTGGGGTTATAGGCGAAGGTGATCGGCCGCTCGATCAGGCCGAGATTGATCAGCAGCCAGTTCACGATTCCAGTCGGCGCCAGCACCAGCAGCCAGGCGTAGGAGCGGACAACATACGAGGTCCAGAACGGCAGGATGGCGCAGGCGAGCGCGAAGCGCTGCCAGCGCTTCGGCACTTTGTACGCCAGCACATAGGCGAAGGGATAGGCCAGCAGCAGCGAGACAAAGACCGTGATCACCGTCGTCACGACGGAGTTCCAGATCGCCTCGACATAGGCCGGCTGGCTGAAGAAGTCGCTGTAGGCCTTGAAGCTGAGCTGCGGCGGCGATCCGTCCGCGGTCAGCGGCAGCAGGCTCATGACCGCCATGATCACCAGCGGCGCACCGAAGAAGAGCAGGATCCAGGCCACCGCCGGCAGGGTGAACCCGAAGCCGGCGAGGCGTGCACGGGATGCCGCGCGCGCCTCGTTCGACGACACCATCACTTCGCCTGCAGCACCTCGGCCCACATCGCCTGCAGCGCCTTGTCGAACTCCGGCGACATCTGCAGATAGGGATGCGAGACCTTGATATAGCCCGGCTGCTCGTTCCAGCGCAGGATCGTCTTCTGCTCGTCGCTCAGCACGGCTTTGCTGTTGGCCGGCATGCCCCAATAGCAGGACGAGGTCGCGAGCTTGCCCTGGCCCTCGGGGCTCAGGATGTACTGCACGAATTTCTTGCCGAGGTCCTTCTGCTTGGAATCGGCGAAGATCGCGAGACCCTGCTGCCAGCGCACCCCGCCCTGGGTCGGGATCACGTAATCGAGGTTCGGGTTGTCCTTGACGATGCCGGCGGTCACCCATTCGCCGCCGCCGACCAGGATATCGGCCGCGCCGGACGCCAGCGCCTGCTGCACCGTGACCACATCGCCGATCATCTGCGAATTGGCCTTGAGGGCGATCAGCTTCTCCTTGATCGCCGGGAGATCGGCCTCGGTGAGATCCGCCGGCTTCTTGCCGAGCGCGATCGCCACGTATTCGATCATCGGTACGTAGTAGTCATACATCGCGATCCGGCCCTTGTATTTCGGGTCCCAGATCGCGTTGATGTCGGTCATCGCCGCAGGGTCGACCGCGGCCTTGTTATAGGCGACGGTGTTGTAGCCGAACTTCTCCGGCACGGTGTAGAGCGTGCCATCGACCGAGGAGAGCTTCGGATCGGCGATCTCCGCCGGGATGTCGCCGAACGGATAGTCCTTGGCATCGAGCGGCTCCAGCAGCTTCATCGCGGCGAGCCGTCCGGTATCGGTCTGGTCCACCACCAGCACGTCCCAGTCGCCGGGCTTCGACTGCCCGAGCACCGCCAGGATCGCCGCGGTGCTGTCGATGTCCTTGAAGTTGATCTTGACGCCATTGGCCTGCTCGAACGGCTCCAGCAGCGCCGGGTCCTCGTGGTCGCACCAGGTCAGCACGTTCAAGGTGTCCGCTGCCTGCGCCGCGGTGGTCAGCGCGATCAGCGCGACGCCCGCCAGAAGAGTCTTTGCCATGTTCATCTGCCCACTCCTGCTGTCTGTCCGCCCTTGCCGGGCTTGAATTTGCTTGTCGGAAAAAAATGAATGAACTACAAACTTAAGTCAATTCATTTTCTGGGGCGGCAATGGCGGGACTACGCGAACGGCAGAAAGCGGGACGGCGGCGCGACATCCTCGCGGCGGCGGCCAAGCTGTTTCGCCGCGACGGCTTCGCCGTCACCAGCATCGAGGCGATCGCCGCCGAGGCCGAGGTCGCCGCCGGCACCGTCTACAACTACTTCGAATCCAAGGGCGACTTGCTGATCTCGCTGGTGGCGCTCGACGGCGAGGAAGTGCGCGCGGCCGGAAAGAGCATCATCGCCGGCCCGCCCAAGGACCCGGTGCAGGCGGTCGGCAAGCTCCTCACTTCCTACATCGACCATTCGCTGATCCATCTCTCCAAGGAACTCTGGCGCAATGCGATGGCCAATGCGCTGTCGCAGCCGAGCTCGGAGTTCGGCCTTGCCTATGCCGCGCTCGACCGCAAGCTGGCGGACCAGGTGGGAGAGCTGGTCGCCGCGCTGCAGGCACGCGGCCAGATCGACGCCAAGATCGATGCGAAGACTGCCGGCGACGTGCTGTTCGAGGTCGTGAACAGCCTGTTCCAGGTCTTCGTCGCCCGCGAGGAGATGCCGATCGCGCTTCTGAAGAAGAACTTGGCGCGGCAGGTCCGCCTGGTGTTTGCTGGCCTCGCCGCAACCGAGGCTTAACAGCATGCAGATCGCAACCCCGGAGACCTGGTACGAAAGCCGCGCCTTGAGCGACGGCGTCACCTGGATCTTCGAGCCGCATATCAAGGAATACTATCGCTGCAACATCTGGCATGTGCGCGGCCGAGACCGCGACCTGCTGGTGGATTCCGGCATGGGCGTGGTCAGCCTGCGCGAGCAGATCCCGCTGCTGAGCGGGCGCCCGGTGCTCGCGGTCGCCTCGCATACCCATTTCGACCATATCGGGACGCATCACGAGTTCGCCGAGCGCGCGGTCCATCCCGATGAAGCCGAGATTCTCGCGCGGCCGACCCGGGACAACACGGCCGCCGACTATTACGTGGCGAACAACGACATCTTCACCCAGCTGCCGCCGGGCGATTGGGAGCCGCTGCGTTACGAGATCCCGCCCGCTCCGCCCACAAAGCTGCTGCCGGAAGGCAGCGTGGTCGATACCGGCGACCGCAGCTTCGAGGTCTTCCACCTGCCCGGCCATTCACCGGGCTCGATCGCGCTCTATGAGCAGGCCAGCGGCGTGCTGTTCGCCGGCGACGTCGTCTATGATGGCCCGCTGGTCTATGACGAAGACAATGCCGCGGAGATGCGGCAATACGTGGCCAGCATGAAGCGGCTGCTCGACCTCCCGGTCCGGGTGGTGCATGGCGGCCACTATCCGAGTTTCGGCCGGGACCGGATGCAGGCGATCATCCGGGAGTTCCTCGCGGCCTTCGACCGCTAGGCGCGGGGCCAGCTACCTTTACGGGCCGCAGCCAATTTGCCGCCAGAAAAGTGCCTTAAGCCCGTGATGCGGATCGCTTTTGTGGCCTCCGAGCCTGAACGCCTTACTTCTGTGCCGTAAAGGCTGGGTAAAGGTTGCACTGCCGCACAAGAGGCCTTGAGCGTCTCGACGCGCAATTCACGATCTCAAACAGCGCAAGCATCTTACCACGATCGCCGCTGCCTGTCTGTGAATTCAGGAATATTCAGGTAACGAGCTGGTTGGTGAAGCTCGCGATCCTTCGGCAGGCTTCGGTGAGACTCTTCTCGTCGACCACGAAAGAGACGCGGCAATGTCCCTCCGCGCTCCGACCGAAGGGGGTCGCGTCGAGGATGGCGACGCCGGTCTGCTCGAACAGGCGGAGTGCGTAGTCGAAGGCGCTCATTCCCGTCCCGCGCACGTCCAGCATCATGAACATCCCGGCCTCGGGCACATGCACCTTGAGGCCCGGCACCTGATTGAGGGTGGCGGTCGCAGCGTCGCGCCGGCGGCGATAGGCATCGCGCATCGCCTCGACCTCCGGCACCGGCTCGGCCAGCGCGCGAACGGCCGCCTGTTGAATGAATCCCGGCAGGCCGTATTGCGTGCTCAAGCCGAGGTCGTGGGCGAAGTCGATCAGCTGCGGCGGCGCCACGATCCAGCCGATGCGCCAGCCGGTCATCGCATGCGATTTGGAGAGACTGTTGATGGTGACCGTGCGCTCGCCCATCCCCGGCAGGCTGCCGATGCTCACATGCTGCTTGCCGAAGCTCAACGCCGCATAGACCTCGTCGGCGATCACCCAGAGATCGCGTTCGATCGCGAGCTTGGCCATGGCCTCCAGCACATCGCGCGCGAACATGGCGCCGGTCGGATTGCCCGGCGTCGCGAAGACGATCGCCTTGGTCTTAGGCGTGATCGCCTTGGCAAGATCCGCGGGATCGAGGTGGAACTCGTTCTCCGGCCGCATCGGCACGCGGATCAGGTTGGCGCCGGCGGCGCGCAAGGTCGCCTCGTAGGTGAGATACATCGGCTCGGGCACGACCACGTCGTCGCCCCGGTCCAGCACCAGCATCGAAGAGACGAACAAGCCGCCCTGGGCACCCGAGACCGCGGCGACATTCTCCGCCGTCACTTCCTGGCCGGAAATGCGGCGGTGATAGGCGGCGATCGCCTCGCGCAGCGCGGGCACGCCGAGGATGTCGGTATAGTGGGTGTCGCCGGCATCGAGCGCCGCGACGGCGGCCTGCTTGATAGAGCCCGGCGTGTCGAAATCCGGATCGCCGATCGAGAGGATGATGACGTCCTCTCCTCTGCGTTTCGCTTGGACGGCGCGGTGATGGATTTCCCAGGCACGGGCACCCGCCCCGCCGATGCGCTGGGTGAAACTGGAATATCGCACGTCGATGGACCCGTTAAGACTTGGCCGGGACAGTGCAAGGCCCGGCCATTGAAATCAAGGCCCCGCATCCACATCTGGCTTGACCATGAGGGATGGGCGAATGTGACGACTCGCCGTTGAGCAGCGCCGCAAGCCGAGGGGGCTAGGCCGCTCTTATTGAACGATTTTCCTAGATGCAACGACGGATCAATGGCACTCTGCGCCCGATTGTCGGGCTGCGGGATGCCATAAGGGGGAGTCATGCTCGGACGTATCGCTAATCTCTTCAAAGCGTTTCTGAACGTCTTCATCGGCAGCGTCGAGCGGCAGAACCCGGAAGCGCTGCTGGAGCTTGAAAAAGAGAATCTCCGCAAGCAGATCGCCAACTTCAACCAAGGCCTCGCCGCCCATGCAGGCCTGGCCGAGCGGTTGATGGGCCAGGTCCGCAAGCTCGAAGCCGACCAGAAGGATCTGCGCGCCAAGGCCGCCGCCAACCTGAAGGCCGGCAACAAGCAGGCGGCGGGCCAGTATGCCTTGCGGCTGCAGACCGTGGAGCGCGAGCTGGAGGAGAACCGCCGCCAGCTCGAGGGCGCCGAGACCACCTATCAGAACATGCTCAAAGCCCGCGACGTCTCGGTGCAGAGCGCCAAGGCCAAGATCGAGAGCCTGCGCGGCGCCATCGCCGACATGCGGATGAACACCGCCATGGCCGAGATGCAGGAGATGGCGGCCGGGATGATAGGCACGATCGGCGGCAGCGGCGATACCCTCAATCGCCTGCACGAGATGGTCGAGGAGGAACGCACCAAGGCGGCGGGCCGCGCCCGTGTCGCCAAGGACTCGATCGACATGACCGACGTGAACCTCAAGGAAGCCGAGCAGAACGCGCTGGCCGACCAGGCGCTGGCCGACTTCGCCGCGCGCGAAGGCCTGACCCTGGAGACGCCGCAAGGCGCTGCGGCCGCACCCCGCACCATGGGCAGTGAAGGCACCGCGGAGAAGAGCTGATGCCCCTCTCGCCCGAGGCCCCGGCCTGGGCTGCCGAGATCGCACTCGCCTACGAAAGCACGGCCCAGGGCCAGTTCATCCTCAGCGGCAATGTGCATGACCGGCTGCCGGTGGGCGGTGCCCTGGTCAATCTCGGCGGCTTCATCGAGAAGGAGCTGCTGGCCGGCTTCCAGGTGATCTTCAGCTTCGATCTCGGCAACGGCCTCCGCGTGACCCGCGGCGGCGACCTGCTCGAAGGCTGGAGCGGCGCCAAGCGGCTCGATCCGACCATCCGCCAGCCCCTGGCCGCGATCGAGCTGGTCAGCTCCTTCGTCCGCTACCGCGCCAACCTGCGCGCGCTCGGCCAGGAGAAGCAGGCGCTGCATGTCGCCTGCATCCTGCGCGATGCCGACGATATTCTCCCGGCGACCGGCGGCTGGAGCTACGAGCTCGGCGGCATGGCGAGCCTGCTGCGCGACTGGGCCGGCGAGGCGCCGTTCAGCAGCCATCCCTTCGTCAGCCTGATCATCGCCGACAACATCAACGACCTGCATCCCTCGGTCGCGCTGAACCCGCGCGCGGCGCGCGTCAAGGTGCCGTTGCCGGATACCGGCATGCTGACCCGCGCGCTCGCCCTGCTCCGCCGCGACAATGCCGCGGCCTTCGACAGCGCGATGAAGGACGAAAGCAACATGGCTGCGGCCTTGACCGGCGTGGCGGTCACGGCGGTCGAGACCTTGACCAAGCAGCGCGCGCATCAGAAGCAGCCGATCAAGAGCGACGACCTGGTCAAGATCAAGAAGGAACTGGTCTAGCGCGAGAGCGCCAACTTGATCGAGTTCATCGAATCCAAGCGCACCCTCGCCGATTACGCGGGCCAGGAGGCGCTGAAGACCTGGCTGCAGCAGGACGTGGCGCTGTGGCAGGCCGGCGACCTCAAGGCCTTGCCGAAGGGCTACCTGATCTGCGGGCCGGTCGGCACCGGCAAGACCTACCTGGTCGAATGCCTGGCCGGCGAGGCCGGCATTCCGGTGGTGAAGCTGAAGAATTTCCGCGACCGCTGGGTGGGCTCGAGCGAAGGCAATCTCGAGAAGATCATCGGCCTGGTGCGCGCGCTCGGCCGCTGCATGGTGTTCATCGACGAGGCCGACCAGACGCTCGGCCGCCGCACTTCCGACAGCAGCGACAGCGGCCTTTCCGGCCGCATCTACTCGATGATCGCCCAGGAGATGAGCGATCCCGATACCCGTGGGCATGTGGTCTGGATCCTCGCCTCCTCGCGCCCCGACATGATCGAGGTCGACCTGAAGCGCCCGGGCCGGGTCGATGTGAAGGTTCCGCTGCTGCCGACCACGACCGCCGAAGAAAGCGCCAAGCTGCTGCGCGCGCTCTGCAAGCGGATGGGCCTCGACGTCACCAAGGAACAGCTGGTCGCCCTGGGCGGCAAGCTGCCCTTGCTGCTGACCCCGGGCGCGGCCGAGGCGATTGCGGTCAAGGCCTATCGCCTGGCCCGCACCGAGAAGCTCGAGCCGATCAAGGCGATCGAGGCTTGTCTCACCGGCTATCAGCCGCCGGTGCCCGAGGACGTGCTGAAGTTCCAGATGGTGCTGGCGATCCGCGAAGCGACCGACATTGCCTTCGTGCCGGAAAGCCTGCGCAAGCTGGCCGAGAAGGCCGATGCTTAGATATCTCTGGAAGGCCTTCAACGTCCGGCCGATCGGCATGCCGGTGCCGCCGCTCTGGTTCGCGGTCCTGGCCTCGGGCCTGGTCGGCTGGTTCATCGCGCCGCCGCTCGCGCTGATCGGCCTGGGCGCGACGGCGATGTTCACCGGCGTCCTCGCCAGCAGCAAGCGCTTCCGCACCGCGGTCGATGCGCATCTGCTCCTGCCGCCGCAGGAGAACGAGTATGCCGGGCTGCTGCAGCGGCTGGATCCCTGGAGCCGGGAACGTCACGCCAAGCTCGAGGCGCAATGTGCCGAGCTGCAGAAGGTGCTGGAGAACGCCAAGGCCGGCCAGGAGCATATCGCCGGCGTCTGGCAACTGGTCGGGCTGCACCTGAAGCTGCTGGCGGCCCGCAGCGCGGCGATCGCCGTGACCGAGAACCGGGACGACAAGGGCAAGGCCTCGCTCGCCGAGCAGCTTGCCGAAGTGAAGAAGCGGTTGAGCGCCGACGGCCTCGACAACGACCTCAAGGAGACGCTGGAGGACCAGCAGCGGATTCTCGAGCAGCGCATCGGCATGCGCGCCGAGGCGGAGCGCCGGATCAACGTGCTCGACGCCGAGCTCGAGCGGATCCGTGATCAGATGGCGCTGATGCGGGAACAGGCGCTGCTGAGTTCCGACCCGGCCTCGATCGGACGATCGGTGGACGGCCTCGCTGCCTTCCTCACGGAATCGGGTCGCTGGCTCAAGGACCAGGAAGAGATCTTCGGCGAGATCGCCGAATTGGGCGCGACGCCCTATGAGTCCCCGTTCAAGGACTCGCCGCAGAAACAACGGAACAAGCGCGTGGGAGAATCGCAATGACGGATCCGAGCTCGATCAATCGTCCGAAGCGCTCGCCGCTCGGGATCATCATCACGCTCGTCCTGGGACTGGGCGTCATCGGCCTCGGCGGCTGGCTCTATTACAAGAACCAGGGCGCGCCGACCGCCGCCACCACGCAGTCATCGACCCAACAGACCTCGCAGGCGACGCCCGCCGCGCCGACGAACGAACAGGTCGACGTGCCGGCGCCGGTCGAGCCCTCGGCCGGCAGCCCGCAGATCGAGGCCGCCGCGGCCTATGTGCCGAAGAACAACGTGGTCGAGATCGACATCTCGGAATATGCGGGCTACGGCGGCTTGATCGTGGCCAATGGCGGCCTTGCCCCCAACCCAGACTCCTTCTTCGCCAAGGAATACGGCTTCCAGGTGAAGCTCTCGGTCTCCGAGGAGGAGACCTGGGGCAAGCTGAACAACGGCAAGTTCGCGGCCGCCGCCACCACCGCCGACGTGCTGGCGGTGCTCGGGCGGCAGTTCAACGTCGTCGTGCCGGCGCAGATCAGCTTCTCCCGCGGCGCCGACATGATCGTGGTCGACCAGGGCATCGCCTCGGTCAACCAGCTCGCCGGCAAGGTGGTCTCCGGCTCGGAGTTCAACGAGAGCGAGTTCTTCCTGCGCTATCTCGCCAGCGAAGCCGGCTTGAAGGTGAAGCTGCTGCGCGATCTCGACGCCAGGCCGGCACCGGACGAAGTGGGCCTGGTTCTCTACGAGGACTCCTTCGTCGCCTGCGACGCCTATGAGGCGGAGCTGAAGAACGGCACCAACCGCCTGAACGGCTGCGTCGGCTGGACGCCGCGCACCGACGAAGTCATCGAGGCTTCCGGCGGCAAGGCGAAGATGCTGGTCTCCAACAAGAACCTGCTGATCATCGCCGACATCCTGACCGTCAACAAAGGCTTCGCCGAGGCCAACCCGAAGATGGTGAAGGGCATCGTGCATGGCCTGCTGGAGGGCAACCGCCGCCTGCGCGACCAGCCGGACCAGAATATCGGCGTGGTCGCCAAGGCCTTCAAATGGACCGAAGCCGACACCAAGGACGAGCTCGCGCATGTCCATCTCTCCAATCTTCCGGAGAGCCTCGCCTTCTTCAAGGGCACGATCGACGCCGCGGGTTCCTTCTCCGGCATCTACCAGTCCTCGGTGCTGGCCTACGGCGACCGGATCAAGAATCCGGTCGATGGCGACCGCTTCGTCGATACCAGCCATCTCGACGCGCTGAAGACCGAGGGCAAGTTCGCCGACCAGGTGATCGCAATCGCGCCGATCCGCACCACCACCACCCAGGCGCTGGAAGGCGATCCGCTGCTGAAGAAGGATATCCGCTTCTTCTTCGAGCCCAACTCGGCCCGCCTCGACGAGGCCTCGCCGGAGAACCAGCAGTATCTCGACACCGTGAAGAGCTTCCTGCAGGTCAGCCCCGGCTCGGAGATCCTGCTGCGCGGCCATGTCGACAACGCCCGGATCGAAGAGTTCCGCAAGCAGGGCGGCGAGGACCTGGTGAAGTCCATGGCCCTGAAGGCGATGGAGCTTTCCAAGCAGCGCGCGGAGGCGGTGCGGACCGCCCTCCTGAAGAAGTTTCCCAACATCGATCCGAAACGTGTCGAGATTGTCGGCCGCGGCTGGGAGGAACCCTCCAGCCAGGACAGCAATCTCAATCGACGGGTCGAGGCGCAGTGGTTTACCTTGGAGTGAACCGACCCTTCGCCTGAACCGAGGACAACATGAACGACAAGGTCCACCACCAGCCGCTCGGCGGCAACCAGATGCCGCGCTTCGGCGGCCCCGCCACCATGATGCGGCTGCCCGCAGTCTCGACCGCCAAGGGGCTCGATGCCTGCTTTGTCGGCGTGCCGTTCGATATCGGCACCTCAAACCGGGCCGGCGCGCGCTTCGCGCCGCGGCAGATCCGCGCCGAGAGCTGCCTCATCCGTCCCTACAACATGGCAACGCGGGCGGCGCCGTTCGACAGCCTGTCGGTGGCGGATGTGGGCGACGTCGCGATCAACACCTTCAATCTCGAGAAGAGCATCGGCCTCATAGAGAAGGCCTATGACGAGATCCTCAGCCACGACTGCATCCCGATGACCTTGGGCGGCGATCACACGATCGCCCTCCCGATCCTGCGCGCCTTGAAGCGCAAATACGGGCCGGTCGGCATGGTGCATGTGGACGCCCATGCCGACATCAACGACACGATGTTCGGCGAGAAGATCGCGCATGGCACGCCGTTCCGCCGCGCGGTCGAGGAAGGCCTGCTCGACGGCAAGCGCGTGGCGCAGATCGGGCTGCGCGCGACCGGCTATGCGGCGGAAGATTTCGACTGGCCGCGGCAACAGGGCTTCCGCGTCG
Source organism: Dongia sp. (assembly GCF_041905885.1). Lineage (NCBI taxonomy): Bacteria > Pseudomonadati > Pseudomonadota > Alphaproteobacteria > Rhodospirillales > Dongiaceae > Dongia > Dongia sp. The sequence continues at coordinate 53,001 of NZ_JAYRKD010000035.1, forward strand.
TCCAGGCCGAGGAATGCTGGTACAAGTCGCTGGCGCCGTTGATGGCGGAGATCCGCCAGCAGCTGGGCAAGGGCCCGGTCTATCTCTCCTTCGACATCGACGGGCTCGACCCTTCCTCGGCGCCAGGCACCGGCACGCCGGAGATCGGCGGCCTCACCACGATCCAGGGCATCGAGATCATCCGCGGCTGCCTGGGCCTGCAGCTGGTCGGCTGCGACCTGGTCGAGGTCTCGCCGCCCTATGACCCGACCGGCAACACCGCGCTGCTCGGCGCGAATTTGCTCTACGAGATGCTGTGCGTCTTGCCGGGGGTCAAATACCGGAACTGAGGCGCGGCGGCCTCAGTCGCTCTTTCGCATCTTCCCGATCGCCTCTTCCACGCAATGCGTGGCCCAGAGGATCAGGAACAGCAGGATCACCGCGACCATGATCGCGACCAGCGCCGGCACCCGCTCGCCGGCCAGCAGGAGCGCGAAGCCCAGCACCAGCGGCAAGGCCGCGATGGCAATGCCGCCGGTGCGGAAGCGGGAAATGGCGCCGCGAAGAATCCCGAGGTCGTCGGACATGGTTTCCTCCCCCTAGCGCGGTCGCGTGCGCGACTCGCAGCCGCTGGGCGACATCATGCGGCCGCGGCGGCCATAAGTCACACGAAGCCTTTGCCGGCCGGGCGCCCCAGGCAGGTGTCGAGCCAGGCCCGCACATTCGGGTAGCGCGTGATATCGAGCGACAGCCGGTTGATCAGGCTCATCACGATCGAGACATTGAGGTCGGCGACCGTGAACCGGTTGCCGACCAGGTAATCTCGATCGGTCAAGGTCTGCTCCAGCACCCCGAGCGGCTTCTGCAGCTTCCGCCAGGCATCGTCGGCGAGCGCGGGCCGGCGTTCGCCCTCCGGCAGCATCATGCGGTGTTCGAGGATCGCGATCAGCAGGTGCTCGATCTCGTTGACCACCCAGAGGCTCCACTGCATGAACCGCGCCTCTTCCTGCAGGCTCGCGGCGGCGAGCGGACCGCCCTGCTTCTTCACCAGATAGAGATTGATGGCGAGGGATTCGTAGAGGATGAAGCCGTCGTCATCCAGCACCGGCACCTGGCCGTTGGGGTTGATCTTCAGGAATTCCGGCGACCTGTGCTGGCCGCTGGCGAGGTCGATCTCGACCGCCTCGATCTCGAGCCCGAGCTCCTTCGCCAGCCAGTAGCAGCGCCGGCCGCGGTTCTTCGCGCCGCCGTAGAGTTTCAGCTTGGACAAATCTCCCCCTTGTCCCGACGCCTAGGGCGCCGGATCGCCGTCGCGGCCGACCAGGCGCTGATTGTCGGTCGACTCCTTGATGTTCGCGCGACGGATCATCATGAGCAGCGAGTATCCCATCAGAGCCAGTCCGGCTGCCGAAAAGACCAATCCACCAGCGCTGGTCGACCCGGTGAAGCTCGGGCTCTCTTTGTCCGCCGGCCAGTCCAGAAAGGGCATGACAGCGACAACGCCGCCGGCGAGCAGGCCACGCACCGCCCAGCGTATCCGCTTGGCGTCGCCGAGGCCCGACAAGAAATTTTCAATTTCGAGCCGCTGGTAGTGAAATTTCCGAAGGAAGAACCCGTTCGGTTCGAATCCGTCCACCTATTCCCCCGCCTTGCTCTTCAGCACCGGCATGCCCGGCGCGGGGAAGCTGCGGTCGTGTTTCAGGGCCGGGATCTTGCGGCGTGCCTCGGTGACCTGGTCGAGGTCGATGGTCGCGGTCACGATGCCGACGTCCTCGCCGCCGTCGGCGAGGATCTCGCCCCAGGGATTGACGATCAGCGAATGGCCCCAGGTCTTGCGGCCCTCAGCATGCGTCCCGCACTGGTTCGGCGCCAGCACGAAGCTGCCGGTCTCGATCGCGCGGGCTCGGGCCAGCACATGCCAATGTGCCTTGCCGGTCGCATGGGTGAAGGCGGCCGGCACGGTCAGCATCGCGGCACCCGCCTGGGCCAGGGCGCGGTAGAGATAGGCAAAGCGCAGGTCGTAGCAGATCGAAAGGCCGGCGAGGCCCCAGGGGGTCGCGGCCAGGACGGCACGCTCGCCGGGCTCCACGGTGGCGGATTCCTTGTAGGCCTGGCCGTCGCCGACATCGACGTCGAAGAGATGCAGCTTGTCATAGCGCGCGGTGATCGCGCCCGTGGGATCGACCATCAGCGAGCGGTTCACGACGCGGGTCTTGCCCGGCTCCTTCAGCAGCAGCGAGCCGACCAGGATCCAGGCGCCGGTTTCCTGCGCCAGGGCGCGGAAGGTCTTCAGCGCCGGATCCTCGGCCTCGGGCATTGTTTTCTGCAGGACCTTGTCGCTGTCCGGCTCCAGCATCGCGACCATTTCGGTGAGCAGGATGAACTGCGCCTTGTCCTTCGCGGCGGTGCGGATCAGCGGCTCGACGGCGGCGATGCTGGGCGCCATATCGCGCTCGGCGCAGTTCTGGATCAGGGCGACTTTCACGGAATTGGCCATCATGCACCTCGTTGGCGGCAAGCACGCGGGATGCGCACAGCATAGCGTCCGGGCGGCGCCGGATAAACAGGCTTCAGCAGCCATTGCACCGCGCCCGGCGCGGCGGCATCATGCCCACAACAGAGAGTTGCAAGGCCCCGGCGCCAGCATGTTCGCAAGACTGCCGCTACCCGTGACCATCGCCGTGCTGGGCATCCTGGCCGCCGCGGTCATCGCGGTGACGTTGAGCGTCGGCTACCGCTGGTCGATCGGCAGCTTTGCCTCCGTCGACGCCAGCGCCGCCGACTATGCGCAGGAGCTCGAGGGGCAGCTGTGCCAGCTCGGCGCCGCGGTGACGGAGTATTCCGCCACCAACGACGCCCAGCACTTCTACACCAGCCTGTCCGAGACCTTCCTGGAGAACCGGAAGACGTTCACCGAATCGCGCCACTATATCGAAAGCGTGAAGGCCGAGACCGAAGCCAACACGACCGAAGGCTATGCGGCATCGCGCAAGGTCGAGATGCTTTGGGAGGCGACCAACGCGACCGAAGGGGTGATCGGCTCCGCCTACAGCTGGGCCGACCGGCTGCGAAAGTCACCCGGTGAGGCCTATTTCGGCGGCGACTGGGCCAATGCCGCCATGGAAAGCGAGCTCCTGGTCCTGCTGATGGGCGTCAATTCCGGCGGCAAGGCGTGCGCAAGAAGCAGCCCCTCGCCCGCGCTGATGGCCGACATAAGCCGCGCTCGTGAGCATGTCGCGGAGTCGATCCGGCGCCGGATGAAGGATTATCGCAATCGGGCGGTCATGCGCGCGGGCCGGCTCGCCGCCGATCCGCAGACGACCCCGGAGGCCAGGCAGGCCGCCACCGAGGACCTGGAGTTCCGCGACCGCATCCTCAGCGCGGACTATGACGGTCTCAGCCGGAAGGCGGCGATGCGGCTGTTCGGTGTCATCCCGGACTGATAGCTTGATCCCACCCCGGATTGAAGGCTATGAGGGGGCCAAGTTCACGGAATGCCGGCTTAGCTCAGGGGTAGAGCAACCGCCTTGTAAGCGGTAGGTCGCGAGTTCAAATCCCGCAGCCGGCACCACCCAAATTCACGGTCAATCACAGCTCAGCCCCGGCTCGCAGGCCGGAGCCGAAACATCGATGCTGCGCGCCGTCGCCGCGCCGGCGCTGCTGCCCGGCGTCATCACCCAGGCATTGTCGTCGGACGACGCGACCGGCTGCATCACGATCGCCTTCAAGTCGCCGGGCACCGCGGCGGGGGGATCGGCATACTCGACCATCAGCGCCTTCGATCCGCCCCCGGATTTCTCATACTTGGGAGCGTTGTCGTCGTAACACATGGTGGCAAGGCCGCGGTAGACGCAGACCGCCGCCGCCGGCTGCGACAGAGCCGCCAGCATCGCTGCCGCCACAATTCCACAACTGACCCGCATCACCCGCTCCACCGAACCCTTTTGCGACTATAGCGCCGACCGGATTCTGCTTCAACGGCCGGTAGAGAAATGACAGCACCGCCCATGCAGTTCAGGTTGCAGTTGGCGCAAATTCGCGGCAAACCCAAACCTCTTGACAGGACGGGCATTCCACGCGACCCCTGCGCACCACGGATTTCAGCCAAATGGCTCAGCCCCAGAAGGAATACGGCGCATGCATGTCTTGATTGTCGGAGCGGCGGGAATGGTCGGCCGCAAGCTGACCGACCAGCTGGTGAAGGATGGGAAGCTCGGCGGCCGTGACCTCACCCGCCTGACCCTGACCGACGTGATCGAGCCTGCAAAGCCGGCCGGCTATAAGGGCCAGGTCGCCACCCTGGTCAGCGATCTTTCGACCCCCGGCGAAGCGGCGAAGCTGGCAGCACTCCGGCCCGACACCATCTTCCATCTGGCGGCGATCGTCTCCGGCGAGGCCGAGGCCGATTTCGACAAGGGCTATCGCATCAACCTCGACAGCACCCGCGCCCTGTTCGAGGCGATCCGGCAGGAAGGGCTGAAGTCGCCCTACAATCCGCGCGTGGTCTTCACCTCGTCGATCGCGGTGTTCGGCGCGCCCTTCCCGGAGAAGATCAGCGACGAGTTCATCCAGGCGCCGCTCACCAGCTACGGCGCGCAGAAGACCATCGACGAGCTGCTGCTCTCGGATTATTCGCGCAAGGGCTTCTTCGACGGCGTGGGCATCCGCCTGCCGACCATCTGCATCCGCCCGGGCAAGCCGAACAAGGCGGCCTCCGGCTTCTTCTCCAACATCCTGCGCGAGCCGCTGTCGGGCCAGGAGGCCGTGCTGCCGGTCGGCGAGGACGTGCGCCACTGGCATGCAAGCCCACGCGCCGCGGTCGGTTTCCTGATCCACGCGGCGACCATCGACACCACGAAGCTGGGGGCCCGGCGCAATCTCAATATGCCGGGCCTTTCGGCGACGGTCGGCGAGCAGCTCGAAGCCTTGAAGCGTTTCGGGGGCGAGAAGGCGCTGAAACTGATCCGCCGCGAGCCCGACGCCACGATCGGCAAGATCGTCGCCGGCTGGCCGCGCGATTTCGCGCCAAAGCGGGCAATCGAACTCGGCTTCAAGGCGGAAAGCTCGTTCGACGAGATCATCAAGATCCATATCGACGACGAGCTCGGCGGGAAGATCGGGGTTTAAGGAGCCCCGCAGCACCGCCAAACGGCGGTGATTGCATAACGGCGCACACCTGCTTGTCAGGGCGTGCGCCGAATCTCCCCTTCCCCACCCCCCGGCGCTGGCGCAAAATTCGCCATAACGGTGGGAGGGACAGATATGCGGATTAGCTTCGCGGCGGCGGCGCTGCTGGTCGTCCTGGGCTTTGCGGCGACCCCTTCGCGCGCCGAGGATGCCCTCGCCCTGCAGCTCGTCACCCAGCCTCAGAACGGCGGCGCCGACGCCAGGCCGATCAACATCGATGCCGGCGATCCGGTCACCATCGGCACCAAGCTGGCGCTGATCGTCAGCGCGACAAAGGACGCCACCGTCAACATCCGCTACACGCCGAGCGACGGGGCGGCGGCCTTGCTGGCGCAGGGCGTCGCGCTGAAGGCCGGCGAGAGCAAGCGGCTGCCGGAAGGCGGCGGCTGGTACCACGTGACCAGCGGGCTCGGCGAGGAGAAGGTGGCCGCGGAAGACGCCTCCGGCGCGGTGCTGGCGAAGACCAGCTATCGCATCGTCGACGCCACGGCGATCCAGATCGGCAATCTCGCGACCGAATCCAGCAGCGGCGGCGCGCGCACCCGCTCGATCGGCGGCGTCAATCTCGGCGCCTATGACCAGGCGGAGGACGTCGTCGCGAAATCCGAGGCGGTGGCCAAGACGCTGGAACAGGCGCCGCCGGCCAATCCCTCGACCAGCCGCAGCGTCGGCTCCAACGTGTTCAAGAGGGTCGCCAACGGCGTCGTGCTGGTGGTGAACGGCGACTTCATCGGCGCCGGCGCGGTGCTCGACCAGAACGGACTGGTCGTGACCAACCACCACGTGGTCGCCGCGGCGGACACGGTCTCGGTCATCTTCATGCCGGCGGACGGCGCGTCGGTCGACGGCGCCAAGGCCTATGACGCGACCGTCGAGCGCATCGACGTGGTGGCCGACCTCGCGCTCATCCGCATCAAGAACCCGCCCCCGGAAATGACCTTGGTGAAGCTCGGCGATCCCGCCTCGGTCGAGATCGGCGAGGAAGTCAACGCGATCGGCCATCCGCACGGCGAGTTCTGGAGCTATACCCGCGGCTATGTCAGCCAGATCCGGCCGAAATACGGCTGGGACGATTCCTTCTACCAGCACCAGGCGGATGTCATCCAGACCCAGACGCCGATCAACCCGGGCAATTCCGGCGGACCGCTGCTGGACGACGAAGGCGAGCTCATCGGCATCAACAGCTTCGTCGATTCCGAGGGGCAAGGGCTGAACTACGCGGTATCGGTCGACGAGGTGACGCGGGTGCTGCAGATGCACGGCGACCGGCTGGCCGACGGCAGCGTGATCGAGGCGAAGGCCGGCGACAGCAGCGGCGGCGAGTCCACGTTGCAGCCCGCCGCGGACACCGGCGGCGGCAACGACTACCAGACCTGGAGCTATGACGACGACAAGAACGGCAAGCCCGAGCGCTGGGGCGTCGATATGAGCGGCGACGGCAAGCCGGATCTCTATCTGCTGGACCAGGACGGCGACGGCGAGGTCGATTACGGCCTGCTCGACCGCAACCAGGACGACAAGCCCGAGGCGCGGATCATCTACGGCGATGAATCGCTCGGCGAGTGCGACGTCTGGGAGATCGACGACAACGAGGACGGCAAGCCTGACTCGATCGGCATGGACTATGACTATGACGGAAAACCTGATGTCATCCGCCCGGCTTGATCGCCATTCCGCCTCCAAGGCACACACCAAAGACCCCAGGACTCACGGAATCGTTAGCCCGCTGAATTAATGCTTTGCTAACCGGTGCTCAGCTAACGTCTCATTAATACTGGTCATTCTGTCCGATCGAGAAGCGCGCCAAACCGGGCGTTTACGCGACGGCGGGCTGATCCAACTGGGAATTCTGTCTTGGGCGCCTCTGCCAGCATGTCCGTGATCGCGCATGACGTTCGGAGCCTGATCGACCTCGCGCATGATCGCACGACGCAGGGGCGCAGCCATCTGGTCACCGCCATCGGCGACCTGATGAGCGACCACGGCCGCATCCTGACGCTGCAGGAACGCGCCCTCATCAACGACATCCTGAAGAAGCTGATCCAGGACGTGGCGCGTCCGGTGCGCAAGGCGCTGGCCGAGAAGCTCGCGCTCTCGCCGCATGCGCCGCGCGAAGTGACCACGCTGCTCGCCAACGACGAGTTCGACATCGCCTCGCCGATCCTGCTGAACTCGCCGCTGCTCGAGGACGACGACCTGATGGAGATCGTGCGTCATCGCACCATCAGCCATCGCCTCGCCATCGCCATGCGGCGCTCGTTGAACGAGCCGGTCTGCGACGCGCTGGTCGCCACCAATTCGGTCGATGTGATCAGGGCGCTGCTGGAGAACCACGGCGCCAAGATCTCGGTCGCGACCATGGCCTATCTCTGCGACCAGTCGAAGACCCTCGATGTCTACCAGGAACCCCTGCTCCGCCGCAGCGACCTGCCGCAGGACCTGGTCAAGAAGATGTACTACTGGGTCTCCGCCGCCATGCGCCAGTTCATCGTCGAGAACTTCCCGGTCGATCCGGTCGAGCTCGACCTGACGCTCGGCCAGATTGCGCAGCAGGCCGCGCACAGCGTTTCCCTGCCGGCGGCCGAGGAGCCTGCGATCAACCTCGCGCGCCAGCTCGCGGAACGCGAAGACCTGACCCCGGACATCATCGTCGAGACGCTGCGCCGCGGCGAGACGCCCTTGTTCGAAGCGATGCTCGGCGAGCGCATCGGCGTGAAGCCGATCCTGGCCCGCAAGCTGATCTATGATTCTCACGGCGAGGGTCTGGTGGTCGCCTGCCGGGCAGCGGGGATCGACCGCTCGAGCTTCGTCACCCTGTTCATGCTGATGCAGCGGGCCCGCACCGACCCGATGACCCGCGACCCCTATCTGATGTCGAAGTCGCTGGAGCTCTTCGACCGGATCAGCACCGACGCGGCGAAGAAGATGGTCGATCGCTGGACCGTCGACCCCGAATACATCAAGTCGATCATTAAGCTGCAGCAGCGGCGGCGCTAAGCGCCGCGCCTTACCCCTCCGCCAGCACCACCAGCGCGTCCACCGCGACGGCGCCGTCTTTCAGCACCATCAGCGGGTTGACGTCGAGTTCCAGAAGCGTGCCGCGATGCGCCTCCGCGAATGCGGCCACGGCCGCGACGGCATTGGCGACCGCACGCAAGTCACCGGCCGGACGGCCGCGATAACCCTTCACGAGCTTCGAAATCTTCAATCCGTCGATCGCGCGCTCGATCGCAGCACGGTCGGTCGGCAGCAGCAGCATCGCGGAATCCTGCACCATCTCGACCAGGATGCCGCCGGCGCCGATCACCAGGGCGAGGCCGAATTGCGGATCGCGCTTTACGCCGATGATCAGCTCGGCGACCACATCGGCCACCATCTTCTCGACCAGCACCTTGGCGATGACGGCACCGGGCTTGTACTGCGCGAGTGAGGCGCTCATGCGCTGCAGGGCCGCTTCGACATCGGCGGCGGATTTCAGATTGACCGCGACGGCGCCCGCTTCGGTCTTATGGGCCAGCACCGGCTCTGCGACTTTCAGGACCACCGGGAAGCCGAGCGCTACCGCCGCCTTGGCGGCTTCCGCCGGCGGCACGACGCGGGCCTCGGGCACGCTCAAGCCATAAGCCGAGAGCTGCTGCTTCGCTTCGTATTCATGCAGCAGGCGGCCCTCGCCCTGTGGCTTCGGGGTCGGCGGCAGGTTGATGCCGTCCGTACCGCCCTTTGCCAGGCGATCGCGCAGGCGCGCGAACCGCTCGGTGGCTTCAAAGGCGTGCAGCGCCTCCTTCAGGCCTTGCATCGGCGCGCCCTGGCCGCCGATCACCAGCTCGCGGACCCGGCCCGGCAGCAGCTCGGGCAGGGTTGCGGTGACGATCGGCAGCTTGCCGTTCTTGCGGCAGGCGGCGACCAGCGCGTTGACCGAGCAATCCCAGGCCTGCTCGCTGGCCTCGCCGTCGGTCGCGTAGTCGATCACCAGCATGCCGGCGTCGTAGTCGCCCGCCATCACCGTGTCGAAGCAGCGGGTCAGAAGATCCTCGTGGCCCCAGAGCGAGGTGTTGTAGTCGAGCGGGTTGGAGATGGTGGCGAAGTTCGGCAGCTGGGTCCGGAGATCCGCCACCTGGGCTGGACTGTGCTGGGGCAGCGGCAGATCGATCGATTCCGCGATGTCCGCGGTCATCAGCCCGTCGCCGCCGGAGCAGGTGAAGACCGCAAGCTTGTTGCCCTTGGGCAGGCCCGCGGTGGAGACGAACTTCATCGTCTCCATGAGCTGCGGGATGGTATCGACGCGGATGACACCGAGGCGCTCGAACAAGGCGTCGTACATCCGGTCGCTGCCCGCCAGCGAGCTGGTATGGCTCATGGCGAGCTTGGCGCCGAGCTCCGACTTGCCGGCCTTCAAGGCGACCAGCGGCTTGCCGGCCTGCATCGCCTTGGCGGCGGCGCGGCTGAAGGCCGGCACGTCGTCGATGCCTTCGATGTAGAGGCCGATCGCCGAGATCTTCGGGTCTTCGGTCAGTGCATCGACGAAATCTGCGACGGTCAGGATCACCTGGTTGCCGGAGCTGATCACGTAGCCGAAGGGCACCGACCGGTCGTTGCCGGTGACGTTGAGCGCGATGTTGCCGCTCTGGCCGATGAAGGCGCAGCCGGATTCCACGCGCCGGCCGTTATGCCCGGTCGGCCAGAGCGCAATCCCGTCGAGATAGTTGAGGATGCCGTAGCAATTGGGGCCGACCATGGCGAGGTCGCCGACCGCCTCGATCAGCTGCTTCTGCAGCCCGTGGCCCTCGCCGCCCACCTCGGCGTAACCCGCGGCGTAGCAGATCGCCCCGCCCGCCCCCGCGGCGTTCAGGGCGCGCAGGATCTCAATGGTCGGCTCGCGCGGAACGGCGATAAAGGTAGCGTCCGGCGCTTCCGGCAGGTCGGCGATCGAGGCGTAGCATTTGCGGCCGCCCAATTCGCTGCGCTTCGGGTTCACCACCCAGATCTCACCGCCAAAACCGGTATCGGCGCAGCGCCGGATCGAATCCTCCATGGCCTGGCCGCCGACGATGCAGACGTGGCGCGGCTTCAAGAGGCGCCGCAGGTTCTGCGCCCGGCTGGACCTCAAACTCCCCGACTTCAGGCTGGCCGAGTTCACTGGAAATGCTCCCCGATCATCTGGGTATCTGGATGGCTGATAGCAGAGGCTCCAGGATTGACGCAATCCGCCGGGACCCTGCGCAAATCCGACGCCATGGGCGGATCAGCGGGCCAATTTGTATGCAGCGATGGAGCCAGCGCGATGGCTCGGTCCGCTGCCGCGAAAGCGCCAAACTTCTGCCACCCGCTTGCCGCAAGGCCATCGTTCTTTCGCAATGAGAAAAACGCACAGTGACGGGTGTCATTCTCCCGCCCCTTTTACTGGAGCTTAAAATGTCGCGGATATATCTTGGGAATAGCGCTGATTCGCTGCTCGAGGACGCGTCGTGTCCAGCCAGAAGATCGACCTCCAACGCCTGATGAGACGCCCGCTTGCGGGCGCTGCGGCGTTGCGGCTTGGCCCTCTGGCGCTGAGCCGGCGGCGTCTGCTGCTCGGGCTCGGGGCGACCGCATTTGCGGGCACCGGTTTCGGCGCGCTGCGCTTGCTCTCCGCCGGCTTCTCGGGGGTCTCTGACGCGGCCGCGCAGGACATCAACTATTTCCGCATCGGCGGCGGCGGCGTGGGCTCGCGGCTCTACCAGCTCGCCGGCGCGCTTGCCGGCGCCATCACCAACCCGCCCGGCGCCGCCAAATGCGACGACAAGGCGCCCTGCGGGGTGCCCGGCCTGGTCGGCCTGGCGCAGACCACCGCCGGCTCGGTCGAGAACCTGCAGAGCCTGCATGAGGGCGCCATCGAATCCGCGGTCGCCCAGGCCGACATCGCGGCCGAGGCCATGTCGGGCGAGGAGCCCTTCAAGGGCGCCACACCGGAAGCCGAACTGCGGGCGCTGGCCCGGATCGGGGCGGCCCAGGTCCAGGTGCTGGTCGCCGGCGCCTCCAAGGCAAAATCGATTTCCGACCTGAAGGGAAAGACCATCGGCTTCGGGCCGAAGCTCCGGGATTCCGCGGTCACCGGCGCCATGGTGCTGGCCGCCTACGGGATCACGGCCAAGCGCGCGAAGTTCACCTACGACGAGATGCAGCCGACCATCGCCGCCCTGGTCGATGGCGAGATCGATGCGATGATCGTTGCTGACGGCGCGCCCAACCCGGATGTCGCGCCTTTGCGCTACAGCGCCGATGCGCGGCTGCTGCCGGTGGACGGCGAGCCCATGGCGAAGCTGGTGGCCAGCCGCAGCTACCTGAAAGTGGTCACCTTGCCGGGCGAGACCTACAAGGGCCTGGGGCCGATCACCACCATTGAAGTGCCGATCCTCTGGACGGTGTCGAACGCACTCGACCCCAACTTGGCCTATAGCCTTGCCCAGGCGCTGGCCAGCCAGACCCTCGCCGCCACGAGCAAGAGCCCGATCGATTTCACCCTGGCGGATGCGACCGGGCCGCTGGCGCTGCATCCCGGCGCCAAGCGCTTCTACGACGAGCACCGCGCCGGCAACGCGGCCTCCACCAACTAGCGCTCAGCCGACCGCTTCGATCCGGATCACGTAGACGCCGTCGCGTTCGCTATTCTCGACCAGCCTGTGGCCGGTCGTGTCGCAGAAATGCACGAAGTCCTTCGGGGCACCCGGATCGGTGGCTTCGATCTCGATCTGCTCGCCGGGCGCCATTTCCTTCAGCAGGCGGCGGGCTTTCAGGACCGGCAACGGGCATTTCATGCCCTTGGCGTCGAACTGGCGCATCTTCCTCATCCGGCCACTTGGGCCGCCTTTCCATCTGCCCTGGCGCTGCCCCAGGCCTCGACCAGGCTGGCCGAGAGGATGAGCGCGCCGCCGACGATCTTGTTCAGCCCGAGCTCCTCGCCGGCCAGCCAGGCGGCGGAGCCGACGCCGACCAGCACTTCCAGCATCAATATCATGCTGGCGCGGGCCGGCGACATGCGGCTCGCACCCCAGAGGCTCAAGCCCATCGCCGGGATCACCCAGAAGGCGGCGGCGGCGAGGATCCAGCCCATGCTGGCCGTCAGGCCCTCGACCGTCGGCACCGGATCGGCCCAGCCCAGCATGACGACCAGCAGGCCGGCGGTGAGTGCCGCGAACACGAATTGCAGGAAGGTCTTCTCGATCATCGAGGCGCTCTTCGCCAGGTTGGTGGCGACCAGCCCGACCGCCCAGCAGACCCCGGCCAGGAAGCCCATCCATTCTGCGGCGTTGGATGGGAACGGCCAGCGGCCGGCCAGGCCTTGCAGGGCGACCAGCCCGAGCAGCCCCAGCCCGATCCCGGCCCAGCGGAAGCCGGCGATCGGCGTGCCGATCACGATCCGCTCCAGCACCGTCGCCCAGACCGGGTTGAGATAGAACAGCAGGATCACCATCCCGATCTCGCCGAACACCATCGAGACGGCGAAGAGCCCGTTGCAGGCCCCCACCGCCACGGCGGTGACCAGCAGCGGCAGGCCGCCGGCGATCACCTGGCGGTGGCGCAGCAGGATCATCGGCAGCACCAGCAGCGCCGGCACCAGATAGATCAACAGCCCGCTCCACTCCTGCGGCACGCCGGGACCGCCGATCTCGCGCAGGGGAATCCAGGTCGTGCCCCAGAACACGGCCGAAGCCGCGACCGCGAGGCTCGGAAGGAGGACGCTCTGACCCTGTGCGCTCATGCACTCACGCGAGTTGTGGGTATCCGGCGGCGATCGCCGCCTGTTCCATGGCCGGTATCACGTCATATGCCGAGCGCGGCAGGATTTCGCAACCATCGAGCCGCAAGGTGGCTCGGGTGGTATCAAGAGCGGGATCGGCAAAGGCGGCGGCGATGCCGGCTTGCAGGCGCCGGACCTCGGCCGCCGAGGTCGCCGCCGCGGTGACATAAGGCAGGCCCGGCGCGGCCGCGCTGGCCCGGAGCACGCGAATGCCCTGCAGCTCCGCGGGCGCCAGCCGCGCGATCAGCGCGAAGGTGACGCAGTCGAGAGCCGCGACATCCGCCTTGCCCGCCTTCACCAGGGCGAGCGAGTTCCGGTGCGCACCGCTTTCGATCAAGCCGCCGAGGAACGGCCGCCCCTGCGCGATCGGCGCGATCATTGCGCGCAGCGTGTTGTAGCCGGATTGCGAGCCGTCATCGTTGTAGGCGACGCGATAGCCGCGGAGGTCGGCCGGCGTCTTCGCCGGATCGTCCGCGCGCACCACGATCCAGCTCACGTAAGTGGCGCCGGCGCATCCGGGCACCGCATAGCGCGGCGTCGCCAGCAGCTGCACATGGTCCTTGAGCTTGTGGGTGAGCGGAAAGCCGCAGGTCTGGCCGAAGATCAGCCCCGGCGCCTTCAGGCGATCGACCGGGTCGCCGGCGCGATTGAGCTCAGCCGGAAGATCACGAAAGCCCTGCGCGGCGAAATGGCTAGCGAGCCCGTGCCACCAGGCATTGGTGGCCGCCGCTAGTTCGGGCAGGTCATACATGCCGAGGGATGCGAACATGATGCTAGAGCCTCGGACGGTCAAATATGGTCACGCTGCGACGGCGCTTTTGCGCGAGGACTAGGAAGGGGCCGCAGGCCGTAGCGGGGCTACGGACAAGGCACCTGACGACGGCCCTC